>JAJAYH010000001.1 GCA_026786325.1 Alkalinema sp. CAN_BIN05
CCTTTCAAATAGTCCAAAAGCCGATCGCCTGAATCAGCCCGAACTAAACCCAACGCGATTTCGGGGAGCGATTGATGATCTGGGAACACCAAATAACGTGGCTCCCAATCCGGCTTAAATTTATGCTTAAATTGATGCAAGCCATTGAAATTATAAAAACGATTGAGATATTTTACAAACCGTCGCAGTCCTTTTTCGATCGCTGGAGATGCCGTTGCTTCCCCCACACCCGCCAATGGCGACAAGCTAAAACTTAAGGTGTCATAGTGTTCTGACTTAAAGTGTTGAAGCAATGAAACAAATAAATATTCCATTGTGCCATTCTCCACATCAGCCCGGTATCGCATCAAATCTATTGTCACCTCCTTTTTGTTATAACCGGATAGCAAATTACTAAAGGCCACAATCCGATCGTTCGCATCATAGACGACGGCAATCTTGTAATTCTGTAAGTAATCCCGATCGAACCATGCAATGGAAAACCGCTTTTCCGAACCATTTTTTTGCTTCAACCATTCATCACTCACGGGCTTGAGTTTCGCAATCAATTCCGCACTATTAGGAGGTTCATAAACAACAAAACGATGTCCAGTTTTAGTGAGACGATTAATGGCCGTCCGTAGCGATTGATTGGATTTACCTTTTAAATGAAACTTGGATAGATCCACAATAGCTTCCTCACCAATTTGAATCCAATGCCAACCCATTGCACGATAATGACTGAGTTGTTCGCTCCCGACCTCATAAAATGCTGGAAACCAATCATTCGATCGGCAAAATTGACGAAACGCATATAATATCTCCAATCGATCGTCCTCTGGCCCAATCGGATCACCCAAGGCAATTGCCGATCGCCCCTTCACAACAAAGGCAATCACCGATCGGCGCGATGGACTGAAATAGTATTCTTTATCGGACAGCAGAGCCAACCGAGCCAAGGATGATTGACCGTATTCATTGATAATAATCTCGGCAAATCTACGATCGGCCTTCGTGATATTTTTCAGTAATACAGGACGTAATAACATCCCGAGGGCATAGAGTATTGCCAATGATCCGACAATATAAATCGAATTCACAAACAAACTTGCATAGATTGTTTCAGGGATTAATTCCACATTATCCGTCGCAAAAAAGAGTTCGAATGTCTGAACGATCGCAGCTTTTACGCCGAAGTTATAATGTTGTATTAATTTCCCACCTTGATGAATCGAAAAATGACCATCAAGAATATAAAAACCAGCAGAACCATACATCAATGTAAATAAAAGTGCTGCACCAAAATGCCGTATACCCTGAGCAATAGAGGGCCGATCGGACCGGGCTGTAAACTCCTTTCGCATCAGAAACAATTGCGTCATCAAAACAATTGCTAAAAGGCATTCTTCATAATCCAATCCTTTAACGAGATGAGTTACGATCGAGACCACACAAGTCCCCATGGTGATCCACCAAGCCATCCGTTTACGGCGCTTCAGATTTACCGCCATCATCAATAGCAAAAAGCCACACATTGCCGAGAAAATATGCGCCTCTGCCCGCATCTCAATCGGCATAAAGAAATCTAACCACTCCAAGCGCGTTGGGTCGCCTGGAAATGCAGAAGACCACAAATTGACGAGGCCCATAGAACCTGTCAATAAGGCAACACTCCAAAGACCAATAGCCGTGCGATCGTGATGCATTTCTTTCCAAACTTGAACAAATGAACGGAGTTTACGCTGAATAGCATTCTCAATAATCATGGGTTCACCAAAGATGTCAGATTTGGATCTCGAAATCGTTTGCCAACATATGCTAAAGAATCGTGTAAATGCTTATTCCAATAATTCCAGCCTGAATCTGCACCCACGATGCCATGCCCACCCGGAAACACATGAAATTCAGCCGAAATCCCTAGAGCTTGTAGTCTCTCATAAAATTCTCTTGTCGCCTGTAGATAAGTATTATCGTTCTCTCCAGCATCTAGGTAAACATGAATGCGCGATCGTAAACGAGGTTTAATCCGATCGATCGCCGTAATAGGATTTTGAGCCGTTCCATTTGGGTCTTTAAAATAACCCGTATGACTAAAGAATACATTGAACCGATCTAGCCTGCGCATCCCAATATTAGCAGCGCCCCAGCCCCCAGATGACAGCCCACCTATTGCCCAATAGCGCGGATGCCCCAGCACTTTGTATTTTGATTTAATTTCATTGACAAGATCATCTGAAATTAGGGAAGCTACTTTGCCGTTAGGACCGTCGTAGTATTGGGGATCCCAAAATGGACTACTGCCCCGAGAATCATTCCCATCTGGTGTAACAACAATAGAAGGAGGCAACTTTTTTTCGCGGTAAAGACGATCGAGCACCATGGTCAAGGCCGCCCGTTTTTGGTAGTCGCGCTCATCCCCATGACCGCCATGGAGCAGCACGATAACGGGATAGTGCGTTTTCGTCTTCGGATTATAACCAGGAGGTAGAACTAGTCCATAGCGTCGTTCACCGCCCATAGCTTTACTACTGAAGCTCCGGGTCTCAAATGTTAAATCCTTGACCACCTCCACCTCGGGCGCATCAAGTTGGGGGACTCCCGCCACGAAAACATACCAGTACGTAGCAGAACCAATCAGCATCAGAGCACAAAGGCCCACCATTAGAAAAAATTTGCCTCTATTATGGGATGTCGATCGAGGTTTTTTGCCCATGGACCGTCTTGACAATCGACTGAATAGACGAGAACTCAGGAACTTAATAGAAGCTAATTTAGACATGGAATTTAAAGATTAAGAACCGAAACCGGGAAGACTTATGAGATAGTCGATTTAGCCTAAATTCGATCGTCTGAATTCGATCGCTTGAATTCGATCAACAGAGGGACCATAGAAATCGATCGATGTCTCATACTGTTTCTCCCTCTCTACACTTAGACAATCAAAACCTATGCAGTCCAAGCCTTCAACTCTACCTCCTGACGACTCCAAAAAACTTCCGACAAAGTCATCTTTTTTCAAGTTTTCTTGGAAAAAGACTTTAGCTTACGTCATCGGATTATCCCTTTTTATTTCAGCACCGCTCTACGCACTACAGGACTCTCACCCTGACAACCTATCGGCTTTGCCCTGGTGGAATGCGCAGATTAGTTTGCAGGCGGAACAAAACCGAAATCAGAATTACTCAGTTTGTTTATTTGGCGATTCAATTTCATCTGGACTAGGGCAGACACTAGGTCAAAACAATATTAATTTTGGTACAGGCGGCCTCAGTACAGTGTCATTAATAACACAATTGAAAACTCTCAAATCTGCCCAAGTCGGCTGCCAGTATTCCATCGTAGCGATCGGGACTAATGATGCAATGTATGCCATTGAAGATGCAGAATTTGTGGAGAATCTACGAGAATCATTGCGTTTAGTCAAATCTTTAGGATCGCAACAAATTACCCTCATCCCAGCTTTTTATTCCACCTTAAAAGCAAGTCTAAATCCGATGATGGCGGGTTCATTATCCCGAGTGGATGAAATTAATCATCTTATTGATAAGGTCTCGACTGAAGAAGGCATTCCCACAGCATTTCAAGGATTAGAAGTACTCTATGAAAATAATAGCCTTCGATCGGATGTAACTTTTGATGGCGTGCATTTAAATGAAACAGGCAAAACCATCTACCGATCGTTTCTGAAGCAGATATTTCCCTAAGTTAGGCATTCATATATCCGCCCAAACTTAGATGGGGTAGCCGATGTATCTCATAGGAAAGAC
>JAJAYH010000002.1 GCA_026786325.1 Alkalinema sp. CAN_BIN05
ATGGACCGCCACCGTTGCGATTCCCATCTCTTCACAGGTGCGAATTATCCGAAGGGCAATTTCCCCTCGGTTGGCAATCAAAATTTTACTGAATTGCATAAGTGGCGATCGGAGTTCCTTCCCGTTTCCGAAAGGCTATACGTAAGGATAGGACGTTTGGGGACAGGTTGAAACTAGTCTTAAATTCTGAACAAAGTGTAACAGTACGACCGTATTTTATCTGGCTCGTGAAGAGGTTAAAATATGCATCAATATAGTGAGTTCTAGTTGAAAGCTTTGTCATGCCAAAAATCTCAAGTGTCCCCGAACCCCAGCTCATTGCTCTTTCTGGAAAGCGGGTGGAGCCTTCAGATTTGGCACAAATTCGGCGATTGAGGATTGAGGAGTTTTTGGATGCGCGATCACTTGCGGTAAATACGAGAAAAGCGTACCAAGATGATCTTTTGCGATTTGTTACATGGACAGATCAACCTTGGAATCGGATTACGCCTCGGCAGGTGACTCAGTTTAAAACGTTTTTACTTCGGGTTGATGATGGGGGAGTGCGATCGTTGTCTGATGCATCGGCTAAACGGATATTGCAAACCTTGAAGAATTTTTTGGGTTGGATGACGCGATCGGGCTATATCGATCGTGACCCCAGTCATGATGTGTATTTGCCAAAACTTCAAGAACCCGAAGCCAATCATTTAACCGATGAGCAAGTGTCGGCTATTTTTAATGCGGCAATGCAGAGTAGTTTGCCGGAACGCAATATGGCATTGTTATCGATTTTGCGCCATGGATTGCGGGCGCAGGAAACGTCTAATTTGAATAAAGGTGATTTTGATGGGCAGCGTGTCAAAATTCGTCAGGCAAAAGCAGATAGTAAAGGAACAGTGCCCATTGATTTGGATGCGCAAATGTGGATAGAACGATATATTCAATGGCGCGAGTCTCATGGTGCAGTATTGACGGACGAAAGCCCGCTCCTAGCCTCTCATTCTAACCGTAATGCCGGACAACGAATGGGTTATCATGCCATTCAAAAGCTAATGAAATCCATTTCAAAAACCGTTGGATTTGATTTCCATGCTCACCAATTCCGCCATACTTTTGCGACGAATTTAGTCCTAAAAGGTATGAATCCATACCACGCCATGACTCTCACTCGTCACAAGTCTGCCCAGACCTTCCGTCGATATACTAAAGCCGCTGATGAACTCGCTGCTGAACAAGCTTTTCGTCAATTAACGTCTTAGAGGGTGCTTTAAAACTGGAAGGTTATCACGATTGACCCGATCCCCCGATCCCCCTTAATAAGGGGGAACTAGAGTTCAATTCTTAGTCCCCCTTTTCAAGGGGGATTTAGGGGGATCGGGATTTATTGTAATTATCCATTGATTCAGTATTACTCTAGAATTCATAATCAGGATTACCAACTTGAAAGACACTCAATCCTAATCTACGCCACATACGACAAACTTTAGGCCGATCGTCCACCACACCCAAAGTATTGTAATGACCAAGTATGTGAGTATGGTACAGCTCTGATTTGATCAATTCATCAGGGCGTTGATCCTTCTCCGATCGCATCAATAGCTCATGATGTGGAATCTGGTATCGATCGAGCCATTGTTCCGTTAATTCACGACACACATCAGATCGGCCTGACATAATGATAATTTTATTAGTCTGGCTCAATTGTTGAACTAATTGAATCACGGGCAAGTTTGGACTATCTTCATCGACACGATGCCATGCAAATGGGGGGCGTGTAGTATTAATAGCAACGGTTCCATCAACATCGACTAAGTAGCAATTGAGGCGATCGGAGATTGATCCTGGGGCAGGTTGTGGTTGTTCTAGATAGTCATAATACATTTTATAAATTACCTGCTGCCCAACTGAATTAAAGCGCAGTAAATCACGCTTAATACATTCAGCTAAACTTACATGAGTGAAGTCTTTAATCACCAATTCAGCAGCATATTTTGCAGCGATTTCGGTGGCGCGGGTAATATGAATGGGATTAAGATTGGTGTCAGACCAAATGACAGAGTAGTCCTGGCTGAGGTAGTTCTCAGTTAAGAGATCGCGATTTTGGATCACCTGCTCTTCACGCTTTTTCGTATCTGCCATTTGAAGTCGAAGATCATCTTTGCAAAGATTTAGGGTTTGAACATTTTTTTTAATATATTCCTTAGCCCAAGTAGTTTTACCACTAGCTGGAAGACCGCGTGTGAGTATGAGTTTGAGGTTCATGGTGAATTAGGAATGTTAAATTTAGAATATTGAATGCTTAATTTAAAGACTATCAAATATCCAGGCTAAATATTCAGAGTTTGAACGTTAGCCTGAACTATTTTAGATTATCCTCCGACGTGAATGGCTGGACGGGCTTTCGAGTTTGGTTCTGCTGTTCGCAAAACCTCACGAGTCACCACCGCAATGTCGCCTTCTCCAAACAGAATAAATCGTAATAGATATTGAATCGGGTTGCCCTCAATCCAGCCAAAATAGGCATGGGGCAATCGATCGCTCCGATCGCGAATAGATAAGAGAATGGCTGCAATAGTATTTGGGACCGCTGTGCCATAGGCTTTGAGAACTTGACATTCGCCCACCATCGTACCTTCAACAATAATTGGTTTGGTGAAATCTGACGCATCGACCACTTGAATTTCTAAAAATAGAATCGGCGCACTATTTGGAATGTGATTATCTTCACGAACTTCCTGGGCCTTGATTAAATACTCCTCTTCACTATTGTAATGTCGGCGATTTGCTACTAATCGAATTAGATCTGGACCTGCATTATCAATGAATGACAATGCCATTTCATCCATTTCTACCCGATCGGATCGTAGTTCAGTCGATCGCCATACCCGCGAAATTAAGGACGTAACTACAATTGCGCCAATGAAGAATCCCGCAATATGTAACCCTTCAGGCCGTTCTCTGACATTGATAATTGTTGTATATAAAAAGACTATTGTAATCAGACTGAACATGATGACGCTACGTTTTTTCCGCTTTCTACGGGCGAGCAATGTCACGGCAAACGCTGCCGAACTCATGAGAACTAATACACCCGTTGCATAGGCTCCACCTTGAGCATCCACATTTGCTTTGAATAGCACCGTAACAAAGAAAGCGATCGACGTATACACCAAAACCAAGGGCCGAACCGCCGTTGTCCAAAACGGAGCCATGCCATAACGCGGCAAATAACGCGGCACAATATTCAATAATCCCGCCATTGCCGAAGCTCCAGCAAACCAAAGAATCCCGATCGTACTTAGGTCATAAACAGTCCCAAACGCATCACCCAAGTAAAGATGAGCCATATAGGCTAGGGCACGACCATTCGCTTGTCCTCCCGGTTGGAATGCCTCGGGCTTAATTAAAAGCATCGTAACGAAGCTACTGGTGAGCAGAAAGAAGCTCATGATTAAAGCAGCCGTGGTTAGAAGTTTGTAGGTGTTTTGAATGCGGGTAATGGGTTTGCCTTCATCATCCAGTTTCGCACCTTTAATCAATGGCATGACCGCCACACCTGTTTCAAACCCCGAAAGTCCTAGGGCGAGTTTTGGGAATAATAATGCCGAAATTCCTAACATCTCCATCACATTGTTATGGTGTTCAGCAAACAGCGATCGTTGCCAACCGACCAACAAACTTGGATCGTGAAATATTAATGAAACGCCTTTGCCAATGACAATAAAATTCAAAAATAAATAAACAACTACCAATACAACCGCAAGATCGATCGCTTCTTGGAATCCCTTCAAAAACACCACTCCCAACATGCCAACCAAAAGGAGCGTGATTTCGACATGATGCCCTTGGAGCAATGGATGTAGCCAGGGATTTTCGATTAAATGGGCTGTGGCATCGGCGGCTGACAACGTAATGGTAATAATGAAATCTGTCGCCACGAATCCCAACAGAATCAATACTAAAAGTTTTCCTTGCCACCAAGACAAGAGAGTTTCCAACATCGCAATGGAGCCTTCACCGTTAGGACTCGTTGTCGCCACCCATCGATAAATCGGCAATGCTCCGAACAGCGTTAACAAAATCAAAATAAAGGTCGAGATCGGTGCAAGCGAACCTGCGGCTAGAATTGCGATTCCCGGTTGATACCCTAGGGTCGAAAAATAATCCACACCCGTCAGACACATTACCTTCCACCAGGGATACTGATGATGTTCCTCGTTGGAGTTGTGCCCCTTCAACAGCCAATGAGACAAACTCAATTTAGAACGATCGAGTAATGTCGAAGATTTTGAATTCATAGAAGTTGGCAAATTCTTGTGTGATGAACAAGATGAATCAGGGATGACTCATCCTACAGGATCTCACCTGAAATTCTAAAATTCCTCAATATATTTAGACTTGTGCGCCCTTAGTACAAGGCATTCCCCATTCAGTGACAATGCAGATAATCGGTTGGTTATTCCGCATTCCAGTAGTGAGATAGTCCACATTTGCATTCATATTCCAAGCTCCCAGCCGATCGCGCATAATGGCACAGCGATCGTTATAGTCATAGCCGCTCATAGTGCTAAATTGAATAATCCGACGACGGTAGTTATCGCTAGTGCGCTTGACATCACAGA
>JAJAYH010000003.1 GCA_026786325.1 Alkalinema sp. CAN_BIN05
CACAAAAAGCGGTCAATACACCGCCGTGATGCTACCTGTGGAAGTGGGAGCCGTTTTTTCCCATGATACTAGTACTGCCAAAAAATCAATTTTTTCGGAATGGAAACAATCGCTGCGGTTTCGTTTGCCCGAATCACTGCAACCGCAGTCATGGGCAGACGCAGAAGCAGGTTCTAGAATTGGGACAGCGCTGAGTGTGTGGGCGCAAGCATCTTCTCGCCCCTTAGTTGTGTTTATCGACGAAATTGATGCATTGAGCGATGAGGCTTTAATCTCGGTATTACGACAACTACGATCGGGCTTTCCCAATCGTCCGCAGGGATTTCCACAATCTGTTGGATTGATTGGAATGCGCGATGTCAGGGATTACAAAAATGCGGCGGGAGGAAGCGATCGGCTGAATACTTCCAGTCCATTCAATATCAAAGTTCAATCTTTTACGATGAGTAACTTCACGCTTAGTGGATGTGAGAAATCTATATACCCAACATACAGAAGCCTCCGGACAAATATTTACAGATGAAGCGATTAATTTAGCCTTCCATCTCACTCAAGGACAACCTTGGCTGGTGAATGCGATCGCTAAAGAGATTACCGAATATATTGCTACAGATCATACTATTCAAATTACGCCAGACTTAGTAAATCAAGCCAAAGAGATCTTAATCAAAAAACAGGATACCCATTTGGATAGTTTGGCGGAGAGATTGAGAGAAGATCGGGTCAGGGCAATTATTCAGCCAATTTTATCTGGTTTGGAAATAGCTGATACGCCAGAAGACGATCGTCGTTATTTATTGGATTTGGGTTTAGTAATACGGAGTCAAGAAGGCGGCTTAAAAATTGCTAATCCGATCTATCAAGAAGTAATTCCCAGAGTACTATCCCAAGGAGCGCAGGATAGCTTGCCGATGATTCAACCCAGTTGGTTAAATCCTGACGGTAATATCAATTCACAAGTACTTCTAGAAGCTTTTCTCAAGTTCTGGCGGCAACATGGTGAGCCATTATTCAAAAGTGCTAACTATCCAGAAATTGCGCCGCATTTAGTGATGATGGCTTTTCTGCATCGTGTCGTTAATGGTGGTGGTACGTTGGAACGGGAATATGCGATGACCTACGGTCGGTCGGAGACCATCGGTTCGGGGCGGATGGATATTTGTTTGAGATATCGAGATGTGATTTTGGGTATGGAGTTAAAGGTCTGGCGAGACGGCAAGAAAGATCCGCTTCACGAGGGTTTGGAGCAGTTGGACAAATATCTGTCAGGTTTAAGTTTAGATACTGGTTGGTTGGTGATTTTCGATCGTCGTTCTGGGTTGCCACCGGTCAGCGATCGTACTACTACAGAAACCGCCACTACAACCGCAGGCAGGAATATTATTGTAATTCGCGGATAATTTCAGCCAAGAAAATATCTGGAGCTATTCTTAGATTGAAATAGCCCCAGGTAACGATGGCAAGTTCAGTTATGAAAGAGAAAACCTCAGGGAAGAATACACCGCTACACTATCAGGCTCTTAATCAGAACTAAATAGCCATGGGTCAGATCCTTACTGGGTAAAACTTTAAAGGATATTTTTTTGAATTTGGAATTGCTGAAGACCGATCGAAGGCCGATCGTCGCTCCCAGATTCTTGTAAAATAGGGCTTAACGACAACCCTTAACCACGCAGCCAAGAATCCCCATGTCTACCTCCGCCATCAAATTAGGTTTCGTCGGTGCTGTGGGCAATACGCCCTTAATTCGGCTCAATAGTCTCAGTGACGAAACGGGCTGCGAAATTTTAGGGAAAGCAGAATTTCTCAATCCCGGTGGCTCCGTCAAAGATCGGGCCGCACTCTACATCATCGAAGACGCAGAACGGAAAGGCTTACTTAAACCGGGAGGAACCGTCGTCGAAGGGACAGCGGGTAACACAGGCATAGGGCTAGCTCATATTTGCAATGCGAAAGGCTACAAATGCCTAATCATCATTCCGGATACCCAATCTCAAGAAAAAATTGATTTGTTACGAACCCTCGGAGCCGAAGTCCGCACTGTTCCCGCTGTTCCCTACAAAGACCCAAATAACTACGTCAAACTATCGGGCCGAGTCGCCGCCGAACTCGACAATGCCATCTGGGCCAATCAATTCGACAACCTGGCCAATCGTCTTGCCCACTACGAAACCACTGCGGCTGAAATCTGGACCCAGACGGATGGCAAGGTGGATGCTTGGACGGCTGCGACAGGAACGGGGGGAACCTATGCGGGGGTTGCACTTTACCTGAAGGAAAAGAACCCAAATGTGAAATGTATTCTCGCGGATCCGATGGGGAGTGGTCTATATAGCTATTTCAAAACGGGTGAAGTGAAGATACAAGGAACGTCCATTACCGAAGGCATTGGCAACAGCCGAGTCACAGCCAACATGGTAGGTGCCCCGGTTGATGATGCGCTGCAAATTGACGATCGGGAAGCGGTTCGGATTGTCTATCAGCTCTTAGAAAAAGACGGAATTTTTGTCGGTGGATCCGTTGGAATTAATGTCGGGGCGGCGGTGAAAATTGCCCAACAAATGGGACCGGGACACACCATTGTGACGGTGCTGTGTGATGGCGGCAGTCGGTATCAATCTAAGCTGTTTAATCGGAAATGGTTGGCAGAAAAAGGCTTGATCTAAGCTTCAGATTCGGCTTTTTTGGTGCGATCGTAAGCGCGTAAAATCGCCTGGATTGCACCCTCGTATTCTTGAGCAATAACTGGCACACCGGGTTGGGCACTGGGTTCTAGGATGATGTCGCCGACTACTTCTAGTGCCCTCTCGTTGATGGAGTCAATCAATAACTCGGGCATGGTCAGGTTGGCTTCAGCAATTTGTTTTAGACGTTGGGCTGGGCTGGCATGGCGGACAATGGCGGTGAGAGCTTGGACTTCATATTTTGGTAACAACGTCGCAAACTTGGTCCAGGTTGCGTCCAGATTAGGTTCTTGGCTGAAGTCTAGTTTGACGGGCGCGATGGAGTCTGAGTTGGGATTAGATTTGCCGTTGGCTTTGCCATTCGATCTGCCATTAGATTTGTCATTAGATTTGTTGTTGAGGACGATCGGATCTTGCCATGGGTCAAAACTCGCTAAATTATTTAGCTCAGCACTCGATGCAGTATTTTCTTTTTGAGTCCGAAGCGTGACCAATTCGAGATCAAGGCTGTTCTTTTGGGTGCGCCGATCGAGGATTTGGGTTTCGAGGGTTTCCAGTTCACCATGCAATGAGCCAATTTGATCTTGGAGTTGGGCAATGGCGGTTTGTAATGATGCGGTACTGGCGGTGACTTGATCGCGTACAGGCTCGGCAGATCTGGCAAGGCGACTGAGTTCCTGGCGATAGAGGTCCAAAGACTGAACATCAGCTTGTAAGGTTATGAGTTCTTTTTTAATCGATTTACGATCGGTTTCGAGCTGAGTGATCTCTTGCAGAATTTGAGTTTTATTCGCCTTTTGTTGCGAGACCTGAGCCATGATCTGATTGAGTTCAGTGTTGGTGCTGCTGAGCTGAGCTTCGGCCCACTGTTGGGTGGAAAGGGTGGCGGAGAGCGATCGGGTCAGGTCAGCCTCTTCCCGTTCGAGGCTCGTAATATGAGCTTCAGAATTTTTGATTAACGCTTCAGAGGACTGAAGTTCGGCCATGGTGCGGCGCGGTGACGGTGTGGAAAGATTCCAGCTTGGGGAGACAGGCTGACTTAGATTGCTAGTTAGATTATCTCTTGATTGAAACTGATGCACTTGGCCCTGCAATGATCGCAACGTCGCACTCACCCGATCGCGTTCTTGAGAAAGCTGAGTTAGATCTTCATAGGCGGTGGCTCGACGGCTTTGTAACGATCGAATATGGCCGCGCACTTCCTCAATCCGCCAACCCAATTGTTCCTCCTCATCCGAATCCGTCGGTTGGCGGTTGGCGATAATGCAACCGATTTGGCTAGATAGAAAGGTCAGACTAGCGGATCCGATCGCTCCCAGAAAATTGCCCTGACTCAATCCCAAGGTAATGCCAAAACTAACGCCAAAGGCAATAGAACTTAATGTAAATCGATTTCCAGTCATGAGGATAGGGTGCGATGGAGCAAAGCTTTAAATATAGGCTCACGGATTTGTGTAATGTAACGCATCTTCTTGAAGTTGAAAAGGATATTTAGTAGTTCGTATGCACTACTACAAACTGCTTTTGCCCCTGCTAGAGAATGGAAGATTTGTAAATGCGACTTGTTTCTTCAATATGGGGTATCCTCACATAGTCTTTAGCAAAAATCTTAGGCTTTTAATATTACTAGAGTTAATTACTAGAGTAATTGCCAGAGATTTTTGATTAATGGTCTTGCCTCGTAACTGAACTTTTATTCATTTTCAGAATAGTCCCCATGAAATCAACAACCTCCGCCCTGTCAGCCCCGTTTGTACTCAAAGTCATTGGTTATACCTTATTGGTATCCACGATTATTATTTATCTGACGTTTTTGATTCCATTGCAATGGCAAGACGATCAGTGGGTCTTTACCACCGTACCGCAATTGTTCGATCGGGGAATGATGCCGCTGATTGGAATAGGCTTTATTTACATGTCCAGCTTCTTGGAGACGGGATCTCTTCGTCCTGAAGGGCGTAATCCATTTTTGACGGGGCGCTTTTTCGCCGTTGTGCTGTCGGGACTGTTGGGGTTGGGTTTTCTGATTGCAGGTCCAGCATACTTCGTGAAAAGTACACAGCTTGAAACCACAGGAGTCGATCGTCTAGCCCAACAGGCAAAACAACAAGAGCAACAGATTGCCGCTCAAGTGCAACAGCGTTTGATGCAGTTACAAGAACAAGTCAAAGATAAGACAAAGCTAGATGCTGAGTTAAAACAAATTGGCGATGTGATCACAAGCGGTCAGATGAATGGGAAAAAAATTGAAGGGAAGGAACTAGAGTTTCTTCAAAAATCTCAGAAAGATCTTCAAAAACTAAAAGATGATCCCAACTACTTGCAGGTCATGGCTAAAGACGCGACCGACCAAGAATTACAAAAACTGCGTGAAGGCGCGAAGAAGACTGAAGATGCTGCACGCGGTGAAGCGATGAAAGCTCGTCTCAGAACTGGGTTGGGCAGTTTGCTATACGCTATTGCATTCAGCTTGATCTCTTGGTTAGGATTGGCTGAAATGGGTGTCTTCAGTAAGCGATAAGCTAGTTAAGCGATAAGCCAGTTAGTCATATAGCGGAACTGAGTTGCGATCGTTCGGATTTTCGGGCGATCGATTTGAAGAAATGAGTCTAGATTAGGGAACCATAAACCCTAGCCGGACTTTTTTTTTCACCATTTTCACTTCACTCTTTTAACGCTAGGTTCTATGAGCTTCTCAATCTACATTCTGACCTTTAATGAAGAACTCGATATTGCGCCCTGTATTGAATCGGTACTTCAGTCTGCGCACGGATCGAAGATTGACACTAGCACTTTAGATATTGTGGTGATTGATTCATTCAGCAGCGATCGGACGTGCGCGATTGCCAGCAGATATGGTTCAAAGTATCCCGTGCGGGTGATTCTCCATAAATTTGAAAGCCACGGATTACAACGTACTTGGATGATTCGTGAAGTCGAAACCCGCTATAACTGGGCCTATATTTTAGAAGCCGATGAACGGATGACACCTGAGTTATTTAGTGAATGTCACAAGACGTTGGCAAATCCTGAACATGGCGGATACTTTGCCGCAGAACGCGTAATGTTTATGGGAACCTGGATTAAATACAGTACGCAATATCCGCGCTATCAAATGCGGCTTTTTGATAAACAAAAGGTTTGGTTTAGCGACTATGGTCATACTGAACGCGAAGAGTGCGAATGTACGACAGGTCATCTTAAAGCAACCTACCCACACTTTACCCAAGGCAAAGGCTTTGAGAGGTGGTTTGATAAGCACAATATTTACTCTACTGACGAAGCAAAAGAGACAGTAAAGCAATTACAAAATAGTCAAGTGAATTGGCGTGATTTGGTATTTGGGAAAAGCGAAATCGATCGTCGCCATGCCTTAAAAGATTTATCCCAACATGTCCCATTTCGGCCTATGTTACGTTGGTTCTATATGTATTTTGTATTAGGGGGTATTTGGGATGGACGGGCAGGCTTTACTTGGTGTATGTTGCAAGCATTTTATGAATATATGATTGTATTAAAGGCTTGGGAAATTCAGAATCTTCCAGTACCAACATTAGAGAATACGTTAGCAGCATTAGAACAATCATTAAATCAGCCTAGAATTGAAACTCAGGATAGAAACTAAAGTGCCATTATTTTCCGATCGCCCACCTGGGATTAAAATCCTAGGGCGTGAAACGAAGCGATAACCTTTGGTCGGTCGGAGACCATCGATTCACTAACAAGATCTTAGAATCCCAGGAAGATAAGACTAAACCGTTACGATCGTCACCGCAAATTTCTTATTTTTCACAACTTCTTTAGTCGTCACTTTTACACCAGGACCAAAGAACTTTGTCATTTGTTCTTCTTTTCCTTGCCATACCTCATTAGGGATTTCCAAGGAGCCAAAGGTCAAAACCAACGCATAATTATCACCGATCGCCGCTTCCTCTAGACTCAGCAAGGTTGGATGTTCGTTGTCTTCTTCAGATTCTAGACCTAGTTTCTCTAGCACAGGTTCTAAATGAACGGACATCCCATACTGATAGCGAGTCACATCTAGAATAAGTTGATTTTGCGTTTCCGTTGCCTTACCACGCACAGCATCCACTTCTGGAGCCGGAACCACGATCGGGACGGGTGGCAGTTCAGTCCCCTTCAATCCCAACCCAACTACACTCATGGGCACCCCGATCAACAGTGCCACAGTGGAGGGAATCGTCGTATTTTTTAAGGCATAACAGCCACCGACAAAGGCGATCGTTACGCCGATGGATAAAAATACGACCGCCCAACGAATTTGACGAATAAAGCTAAGCATGGGGTGCAGGAGAAAAAGACCTCCCAAATTATCCAATATTCTCGTAATTTTATCTGGAATCTTGATCAGATGAGTCCTCTGGCTGTCGAGAACTTATCTGATCGATCGGCCCAACCCTTATCTACACCTTAATTAAGCCATCATATTTGGCCATGTCTAAAATCAAGTCAATCACACGATTCGAGTAGCCCCATTCGTTGTCATACCAAGCCACAACCTTGAAAAACCGATCGTTTAGCTCCATCCCTGCGCCCGCATCCAAAATGCTGGAATGAGGATTCCCTCGAAAATCAGTGGATACAACTTGTAGCTTTTTGGGTTTTAAAGGTTAAATCCACCACCGAAACATCAGGCGTTGGAACCCGGAAGGCTGCGTTGCTGATTTAGGGTATGCGCTAGGATTTTAGAAGGATTTTCCGGTACTTAGAGAGATTTCTTCATTCTCTAAATCAGCGACACCCCCCTTACTATGGCGTTGTTGGCGTTGCGGGCGTTGCGGGTATTGGCGTTACTTGTATTGGCGTTGCTGGTATTGTTAAGGAGCCTTTAAGCACATCTTTCGCCGTCAATACTCCGCCTTCTGCACCGATCGACCATAAGACCGACGCTGCTTCTGCTCGTGTGACCGATCGTTGTGGTTGTAATAATGTTGTGTAGCCGAGCGATCGGCGCAAATTTGACCGATCGCCATTTTGTAAATCTAACGCAACCAGTCGTATTGTTTCTGGATGAATGACTTTGCTTAAATCTTGGAATGGCAAGGTTTTTTGTAAGCTTTCGATCGCTAGAACATCGGCTTGCGACGGACGACTATCGAGCGGCATTTTCCAGCGGAGTAACTCTTCCCGAGTTAAGGCTTCTGTGGGTTTAAAGCGATCGTTCTTACCATCATTCTTCCGATCTCCGGATAAGGTACTGGGTAAAATTCCTGCATCCGCTAAACTCTGTAAAATTGCAAAGTCTGGGTCGGAGCTTGAAATATCTTGAAATGCGGCTCTATTGCTGGGGCGATCGATACGAATTTGTTTGGTCGGGCGAGATTGGTAGAACCGATTGTTGGTGAGCAGCAACCACTTGGCAAATTCTCGGCGCGAAATAGGGGCATTTAAATTACTACCATCAGGCATCTGAGCATCAGGCGAGACCAAATTCAGCGCCAACATATCATCTACATAGGGTCGCAATTGGGCCGGAGTTTTGTCAATGTCTTGCCAGCCGATCGGAGTTTTTGTCGGACTTTCTGTCGGACTTTCGATCGGGGTGGGTTTTGCTGTGGGTGGGATATTGGACGACGGAACAGGACTTGGAACAGCACCCGGACTACTGTTCAACCGAGCATCGGGCTTTAGAGCATTTTCAGCGTCTTGGTTTCCCGCGCAACCGCCCAACAGTAGAACTAATGAAACTACAAAAACCGATCGTACCGTCATGACAGACCACCATTCTCATACATTTACATTGTAATTCAAAGCATGTTCGTCTCCCGGCAACCCACGAAATCCCCAATTATGCTTTGGCGTTTCATAAATCGTTATTTCCAAATCATTTGGCTCAATGTCCAACGCCTTGAAGCGATCGAACATCAACCGAATAAAGCGCTTTTTCGCCTCGACGCTGCGCCCTTCAAATAGGCTCAATTCGACAATGGTATAACGAGGCGATCGATCGGGCGCATAGATGAAATCTTCGGATAGCATCGGAAAAAAGCGATGGAATCGTTTCTCGGCTGGATATTCAAAAGCATCCATCATGCAAGAATGAATCACATCTGAAAGCTGGGCCTTGATGGGATTAAGCTGAGATTGAAGACCGTAAATTTTGACTTGAGGCATGAAATCCGCGTTGAAAACAACACCCACAATCATACCTCTCGCGCTAGTCTAGATGAAAGGCAAGCGGTCCATCACGTTTGTTTTCGGCTATGAGAACCCAACTAAGAACCCAATCGATCGGAGATATTCATGAACGCTGCACCCACCACTGACGCGACTGCACTTTTTCGGGCCGCTTACGACAACCGCTACACTTGGGATTCGAGCTTCCCTGGCTACAGTGCTGATGTGACCTACCGTTGCGCCGGGACCGAGTTCCATGGGAAAGCCCTTGTCTCGCCCGATCCGCGCATGGGTTACAAAGGCGAAGTCACCGAAATCGCTGATGAAGACGTACTGAAAGCCGTCATGGGACAACTTTGGGAAACCGCCATTCACCGGGTTCGTCGGCCTTTCGAGAAGACCCATGCGGGCAATGTCTTTAATTTTGGCGACACGGATTCCACGGGTGCTGTAGAGGTCTTGATGGAAGGCAAGCGCGATCATTATCGTGTTCGCAATAATGAGATTGTCTTGGTCTATCGCAACATTCACGGTCAGTTTGTTAAGATCAACACCTTCGCAAGTCATGAATCAACCGAAGGCTACTTGTCTCACAAATACGACTCGGTGTACAGCGATCCGGAAACAGGTGAACAGAAGGGCGAAAAGCAAGACTTTGAAGACATTTATAGCTCCATTGGCGGCTATCAGGTGTTGACTCGTCGAACTATTTCGACTTTAGATGAAAATAAACAGCCTGTCACGATGGATTTTGAATTTACGAATGTAGAATTGTTGAAATAACTTCAAATAATCCGTTACGATCGAACCTACTACAAA
>JAJAYH010000004.1 GCA_026786325.1 Alkalinema sp. CAN_BIN05
TAAAAGGTATGGATTAAATGGTTAGCACCTTACCAATTCCTAAACAACTCATCACAGATGCCTGGGTTTCTGCGACTTGGGAAGAGTTTTTAGTGGCATCCGAAGATTCAGAGCAAACCAAGGCTCAATGTTATTACGATTTAGGCTTAATGAGGATTGAGGCCATTCCTACTGGATCCGTTCATGGACAAGATAATGTATTACTTGCGACTATGATCAGTTTTTATGGTGCAATGAAGAACTTTTCATTTGTCTCATTTATTAATACTAGTTTTCGGAAATCTGGAGAACGAGAATGTCAGCCCGATTTAGCCTATTACATTGATTCCGAAGTTCAACGTCCTACCAAGAACAATCAGCCTGTTGATGTTGAAGTTTGGGGTGCGCCAACGTTAGCGATCGAAATCTCATGAACGTCGCTGAGTGATGATCTGGGTGATAAGCGTTTACTCTATGAACGGTTGGGGGTTCGCGAATATTGGGTTGTAAATGTTAACGCTGCAAAGATCATTGCATTTGAAGTCGCGAATGGTACGAGTCGTCAAATTCAGACTTCGTTGGTGTTGCTGGGATTGCCCATGGGTCTTGTAGAAGAGGTATTACAGCGGAGTCAGACGGATGATGATGGATCTGTGAGTCGTTGGTTAATTCAACAATTTAGCGCTTAGGAATGAGGATTTCGGAATATCCGGCTTCTCTGGTTTCGTGGAACGCACAATCAATTGAACATAATCTAGAACTTATTAAATCCTCATTTCTAATTAAAGCGTCGCTGATTGACCTGTCCGCAAACTCGAACTAAACAGGCGATCGTAATCAATGCCGTTACACCTGGAATACTCGCTAAAGGATTACCATTCATTCCCGTGAGCCAAGTTGGAACAGAACTAATTGGTTTGACCAAGTTCCCGACATTCAGAATGTAATAACCACCAACCAAACCCGCATGAAGACCAATCGATAATCCCAAGCGTCCTTGAGTCGCTCGCTTCGCCCAGACTAAGGTAATACCTAAAATAAATAAGGCCGGGAACGTTAACCAAGCAGCAATCAACTGATCCCAAGGTCGAATGAAATGGGAAATAGCAAAAATTGCAGAACAAGCGATCGTCGCTGTCCTTTTTGAATAGTCGCGTTCTAATTCATCTAACAACCAGCCACGAAATAGTAATTCTTCCGCAAACCCAACGGCCAAAGACACCACTAAACTTTCGAGTACAATTTTGCTCAGACCGGGCGACGGATTAAACCACTGCATCCAGCCCATATCGCCTTGAAAAAAGAACAATATCAAAACAAATCCCCAGGCTACAAGTAGCCCAGAGAAAAGATTTTTAAAATTTAAATTTAACGATCGTAATCCATAGCGCTTCAAGGGTTGATTTTCAGAATGGACTACCGGATTCCAAATCTGAAGCAAACCCATAAACAATAGATACAAAATCGGCATCGTCAATAACGATCGCAAATTCACATCATTCACCAGCAGCAAAATCAGCAAAGTAAACGGTGCCCAACAGATTCCCAAGATCAGCAAAAATGCAATGATTCGTACGGTCGCCGGAAACCGTTTCAGGGATGCAAGCGATCGCATCAATTCAGACTCTTGGGAACGCCGTTGACGACCATTTCGTAGCTTTGCCATGGAGCTAATCCGCTGGTTCAATAGAACTATCTAAACCATGAGTTTTCAGCATTTCGCTATAAAACTCCGCTGGCTCCATGGCGCAGGTAATCACCAACCCAAACCCATTATTATGGGCTTCCATCATCACATTCACAGCCTGAGCTTCAGACAACATCGGTACCGTCTGAATCAACATCTTGACCACGTATTCCATGGAATTGTACGGATCATTGTGAAGCAGAACACGATACTGAGGCGCTAACTTACGGACGACTTTACGTTGTTCAATGGTCTCGACTGCCACGGAAATACCCTCATTAGATTTCTAGATTAGTGAGCCTAGATGCCCGCCCACACAACCGGGGCGATCGGACCTTGGCTTTCAACAAACTGCCTTACCCGTTATAGCACCTCTTTTTCGGATACGGAATCAGAGACCGAACAAATCTCGTAGAAAATCTCGCGACACATCAAGATGCAGTTTCCACCGAGGTTATTCGGAATGCCGTATCATTCCGTGTAATTTCGTATATTACAATGAGCATTAGGTAACAGCAGGTAACAGGTTTCTGTTCATCCAGCACCAGACTGACAACCCACAGATTCAAGACCATCAGAGGCGATCGCGTGCAATATTCCAATAACCAGGCTCAAGCTCAACTACGACGCTATGATGCAGATGCGATCGCCCGAATGTATCGGTTCCAACCTTGGCTACTTGTCGGTCGCGCCCTCAAAATTATTTTTCTATTTCTCAGCTTTTTCATCGGCTGGCAAGTTGACGCATCCATGGGCAAAGCCGAGGGCAACCAACAGGCCCGCGCCGAGCAACTCCGGGATACCTTAACAACCCTTGGACCCACCTACATCAAAGTCGGGCAAGCTCTCTCCACTAGGCCCGACTTGATTCGTCAAGACTTCTTGGATGAATTGATTAAGCTCCAAGATCAACTGCCACCGTTCCCGACTCCGATCGCCCTAGCCCTTATTGAAGAGGAACTTGGGCGCAGCGTTTTCCAGCTTTACAAAGAAATTTCCCCACTCCCGATCGCCGCCGCCAGTCTTGGCCAAGTCTACAAAGCCAAACTCCATACCGGAGAAGAGGTCGCCGTCAAAGTCCAACGGCCCAATCTCTACCCACTAATCACGCTGGACCTGTGCCTGATGCGCTGGGCAGCCAAGACCTTTGGTCATCATCTGCCACTGAACTTGGGTCATGATTTAGCGATGATTATTGATGAATTTGGTACGAAGCTGTTCGAGGAAATGGACTACGAAAACGAAGGCCAAAACGCTGAACGGTTTGCGATTAATTTTGCGGGCGATCCTGAAGTGAAAGTGCCTTGCATTTATTGTGATTACACCTCTCACCACGTGCTCACCTTGGAGTGGATCAACGGCTACAAGCTCACAGACGTGGCCGCCGCCCAAGCCGCTGGTCTCGATAGCGATGCCATCATTCGGATTTGCGTAACGTCCGGACTGCGCCAGCTTCTAGAATATGGTTTGTTTCATGCGGACCCCCATCCTGGCAACCTGTTTGCGATGCACGCCGAACCCGGAACCAATGTTCCCGAACGCATGGCCTACATTGACTTTGGGATGATGGATCAGCTCGAAGAATGGATGAAGGAAAAAATAGTCGATTCATTGGTGCATCTAATCAATCAAGACTACGAAGAACTGGCCAATGACTTTGTGGCGTTAGGATTTTTGACGGCTGACACGGATATTCGTCCGATCGTACCCGCCCTCGAAGCCGTCTTCGCTCAAGCCATGGGTGCATCTGTAGCCGATTTTAATTTCAAAGCCATCACCGACCAGTTTTCTGACTTGATGTATGAATATCCCTTCCGTGTTCCGGCAAAATTCGCCCTAATCATCCGATCGCTCGTCACTCAAGAAGGTCTCGCCCTCACCCTCAACCCCGAGTTCAAAATTGTCGAAATTGCCTATCCCTACGTGGCCCGTCGATTGCTAACCGGCGAATCTCCAGCCTTCCGCGCTCGACTGTTGGAAGTGATGTTTAAAGACGGTAAGCTGCAATGGAAACGCCTTGAAAACATAATCAATATTGCCCGCAGTGACAGTAACTTTGACCTATTGCCAACGGCTCAAATGGGGCTGCAATTCTTGATGTCTGAGGAAGCCGATGATTTCCGTCGGCAGATTATCTTGGCCTTAACGGAAGACGATCGGCTCCATACCGAAGAAGTACAGCGCCTGTGGGACATGGTAAAGGGAGAACTCAAACCCGATCGGATACTGAATGAAGCATGGCGTGCTCTTGTCCAATTTGGCACTGCACGAACAGTCGAAGCCTTCCCCGCTCTAGCCAATCTATCGGCTTTGACGGGAGGTCGCTAAGAGCGGTACTGTAGGGTTTGGTAATAAAACTTTACGTCCCTAGCCAAACCCATGGATCTTGAAAACATGCCCGTTGACTCGATGATGAACCAGATGCCCGTTGACCAAATGGATGCATTTCCTGAGTATTTTGTATCTTTAGATCCACCGATTTTGCTAATTGGGGCGGCGTTGCTTTTTAGTATTTTGTCGGGTGTGGCGTTTCAGGGTGCGCTGGTGGAAGATTTGAATAATTGGAAAGCAAACCCAAAGGCCCGTAGTATTACGAGTTTGCAAAACATCAATTTAATTCTGCCGTTTTTAGGCATGGCGATCGGGTCTTCGTTCTTTTTGTCGTCAGGAGTTGAGACCTTTGGATTTCCGCCCAAGATTGCCTATGCGATCGCAATTCCCATGGCATTTTCAGTCGGTTGGCTAGTGTGGAGACAATTGGGTTCAATTTTGCGCCAGATTGAACAAGGTGGATCGGCGGCGATCGATTTGGATGATGTTGGGTTCTAGAAAATTGAATGGAATGTCGCTTCTCGGCATTGGTTCCGGTAGATGGGATGGATCGTCCGAAACGTTTATCACCCAATCATGACAGCGATTTTTCTTAAAAATCTTTGAAATCTTTGCCCTGAATAGACTTCGAGGATGGATTCCGTTGAGCGGAACTAATGCCCACTTGTTGGGTAAATATATTTATGGAAATCATCTAACTACGAATCCCCATCTGCCATGCGGTGGGGTTCAATTCAAGTCCAGTTATCTACTTTAAACAAAACGGGTCATTTGAACCCGATAACGGTCTTTTTTTGTAATGACCACTTCCCCGACTTCGACCCGTCCTTTGCCCCGAATTGCAATCAGATCGCCGCTTTTGATAGCATGACTAGAGGACGAAATTTCGCGCCAGTTGACTCGGACATCACCGCCTGTGATCATATCGACCATTTTGCCACGAGACATGCCAAATCCAGCCGACGCTATTGCATCAAGCCGCATGGATGCTTCGGTGCTGGTGAGTTCTTTTTTCTTGGGTTCACGAACTTTAAGCTCATCAAGTGGAATCCGGCGGGTTTTGACGGGTACCGATCGGACTTGATTGAAATTCAGTTCCAAAAATTCGACGAGTTCCGGGACAACGATCGCCTGTGCCCCACGTTCGCCAAGAACCAACACATCACCCACTTTATCGCGGACTAATCCAGTTCCGAGAAGCGCGCCTAAAAAATCTCGATGGGTGGCCGAGTCAAATAAGAAGTTTCCGGCAATGTCTAACGCCACGAGTTCGACCCCTGATTCCTCCAATGAGATTTCGCTACGGGCGATCGCAATGCGTTTACGTTCGGCTTGGGGATAGCCACCAAAGGCGATCAGTTGAACATCATTTAACCGTGAAAAAATACGCAGTGCTTCGGCCCATTCTGGCGGTGACATGAAGTCTGTGCAGACCACTTCCCAAGTTTTGATGGCGAGTTCAGCCCGATCGATCACTTGCGCAATAGTTTCCCGATATTCAACGCCTTTCAGCAAGTCTTCACGCGGCAGCATTGGATTTTGGCCTTTTATAGAAAGTAGCGTACTTCAACATCTTATGATGGGATGAAACTTTTGAATTCCCTATGACCACAAACTACACCGTTAACTACACGACAAATTATCTGGTGGCTGCCATTGCCGATCGGATTATGGCCGAGGAAGCTTTGGTTTCGTTGCGCCGCGAAGACGTTCCCGATCGGGCGACGGTGCTCTTGGGAAAAGGGTTCAAGACATTGGAAGAGTACGAAATGCCGGACCCAGTCGAGAACACCTGGAAACGCTTACGTTGGACCGCAACATGGTTGGCTCCTTTTGGGTTTCTGGGTGGAATGGGATTTAACGTCGTGACGGGATTAAATACCTTTCCCTGGGCGGGCGATGTGGGAAATGTGTTGATTGGTGGGATGTTAGGGGCGATCGGTGGAACGATGGGTAGTATTTTGGCGAGTGATGGATGGTTGGTGATTTTGAGTGGGAAGCGTTCCATGACCCATCGGCAACGCCTTGAAGACGGGCAATATTTAGTGGTGGTGAAAGGCAGCGAGACGTTGATTCGGCGGGCAACGAAGGCGTTATTGAAGTACGAGACGTTGAGTTTGGAAAATTATCCAGAGTAGTGAGGCGTTAAAAAATCTCATGGCTTGGAAATAGTCGATAAGATCAACTTTCGATCTTATCAACTATGCCTATTGTACTTTTGGTCATCGGGTTTGCCTGCGATCGGCCACAATAGGCCACCAATGCTGAAAATAACACCGTGCCCAACAAATATTTCAACGGAGCCGGGAGCCAAAGTTGCGGCGAAATAAAGGCTTCAATAATTCCCGCAAAAATTAGCAACACCACCACCCCAAACATCAACTTCGCCGCTTGAAGCCCATACAGCTTAAACGCATCCGCCCGCCGATACTCTCCTGGAAACAGCAGCGCCTTGGCAATCAACAATCCGGCTCCCCCGGAAATAAAAATAGCCGGAAGCTCTAGCGATCCATGGGGAAACACAAACGCCCAAAACGGGTAGGCCAATCCGCCCTGCGCCACCAAAACCCCGATCGCCCCCAACAAAATCCCATTAAAAACCAAAATATAACTCGTAAGTAATCCTGCTGTAATGCCACCCGCCGCCACCCGAAACGTGACGCTGAGATTGTTGATCATGATGGTGCTAGAGGCCATGGGTTCGTCGCCCAAAATATGTCCCATCCAAAGTTGTTTCTGTTTCAACACCAAATTAATCATGCTCTCCGGTACTACCAGCGACATAAAGGCCGGATCTCTCCATGCATACCACCAAGCTACAACGGCCCCCAGCAAAACCATCGCCGTTGCTAGTCCAATATAAATCCCCGTCTCCTGTACCACTTGCGGAAACCCCCACAGTACAAAATCCCAAGCCGCCTGCCAGTCCTGACGACGAGAGCCTTGGTAAACTTGACTGTAAGCGCGACTGGTGAGGCTTTGTAAATTGTGAGTGAGAGTTTGGCCGAGCTGATGGGTGCGGGCACGGGCAAGATCTGCCGACACTGTGCGATATAGGCTAGACAACGATCGTACTTCCGTTGCACTGAGGGACTTGAACCCTTGCTTGTCGATTTTTTGCAGGAGTGCCTCTAGTTCTTTCCAGAGGGGTTCTTTTCGATTAATCCAGCGCTGGAGATTCATAGGACGATCGGGGTATCGTAAGAAGATTATGTATTAGTTTTCACCAGTTTAATTCGGTATGAGAAATCCAACCAATCAAGTCCCAGGTCAATTGCCAGTCCAAGTCACAAGTCTGAGTCAATACACTCGGCTCAAGCAACCGCTTTCTATTGGCGATGTGGTGAGTGTGGGCCTTGCCATTACCCGGCAGCGCTGGCCATTATTTTGTGGAATTTCGTTGCGTGCCGTGGCTTGGCTGGTGATTCCGGTTTTGGGTATTACTTTGATGTCGGTAGTTTTGCCCAGTATGCGCCGATCGCCGGGATTAGCCGTTTTGGCTGTAGTGCTGTGGCTGGTGGCATCACTGTATTGTTTCGGAAAATATCTAGCAAACGCGGGCTTAATCTCTCGTCTTGTGTTCAATGACCTGACCCAAACTGAAGAAAGTGTCAAAGATGCGGCACGGGTGACACGATCGTTGACCTGGTCGTATTTGGGTGCAAGTTTAATTTATCTACTGATTGCTGTAGTGGTGTCTTTTAGTCTTGCCTTTATTTTTAGTCTTGCCTTTTTTCTACTATTGCTAACGCTGGGATTCATTGTGGGGACGATCGGTGGAACCGGGTTACTAAGCCCGACATCGCCAATGATGGGCTTTTTTGGGGTAATTACTATTATCGTGGCGCTATTACTGATATTAGGCTATTGCACTGGATTAGTTTGGATTCTGTCGCGATTTTTCTTTTCAGATGTTCCGCTGTCGGTGGAGACGAAGCTGGGCAGCATTGGGACAATTGGGCGAAGCTGGGCACTGAGTGAGAAGTCAGGCTTTCGGCTCATGACCATCACGACGGTAGGCTTTTTGATTACGTTGCCGATAAATGCGATCGGTCAGATGGTTACAGTAATTCCCTTTGCCTTGGACCGATCGGGCGGGGCCTCGGCAGGATTAGCCACTACATTGTCAAGTCTGCTTAATGTGCTTGTTACGCTGGGAATCACGTTGCTGACGCTAGGCTTTTGGCAGTCGGTGAAGGCGGTGCTCTATTTTGATTTGCTCAACTCCAAAGAAGGATTGGGGTTAGATTTGGAGAATTGAGGATTTTGAGTTGAGAATTTTGAGCTGGGATTTTTGATTAGTTTTGAGGGCAATTATGGGACGGTTTGAAGATAGGATTTCGGGGAAGATTTCGGGGGCAAAGGCTCTGAGGTTTTTTGGAGAGATTCGGTTGCGAACGCCGGAAAGTGTGGAGTTGGAGTTTCCGTTGGCGGGCATCGGTAGTCGGGCTTATGCGCTTTTGGTGGACTATACGTTAATTACGATCGCGATGGTTTCGGTCATATTGATCGGATTGTTATTGTGGTTTCAGACCTTGGCCTATGCGGTTCAGGATGCGTTTGGTTTCACCTCGTCTTCAGCTAAGTGGATTCTGCCGATCGTGCTGTTGGGATTGTTTGCGATTTTTGTTGGTTATTTTGTCTTTTTTGAAACCCTCTGGCAAGGTCAAACCCCCGGAAAACGAATGGCCCAAATTCGGGTAATTCGAGAAGACGGTCGCCCGATCGGATTGCCTCAAGCTACACTCCGGGCACTTTTGCGAGTGTTTGACGACATTTTGCTTGGGTTAGTTGGCTTTCTCTTTATTGTCCAAGGCCGTCAGGAAAAACGGCTGGGCGATTGGGTTGCGGGGACGGTGGTGATTCAGGAATTACGAGCTAGAAATAAAAAGGACACAATCATCATTCCCGATGAACTCAAAGCCAATCAAGTGGCCGATGTGATGCTAGAAACGGCGAGTTTTAACTTGGTGACCCCTGATGATTTTGCAGTTATTCGAGAATATCTAAACCGTCGCAGTAGATTTTCAGTTAAAGCTTGGGAAACGGTTAGTTTGCGACTAGCACAACAATTGAAGGCACGACTTGATTTAGAGGGGCTGCCTTTTGATATGACGGCAAATTTATTTTTGGAGGGGGTCTATTTGGCTTATTTACGTCAAGGGACACGCTAAATATCTCGATTTAAGGCAAATATCCGATCCGATTATTTTTTGTGAGTTTTAAGATCAGATGAAATCTGTCTCGTATCTTATCGATTCAGAGATTTAGTGTTGTAGGTAATTAGTAGCGTCAAGACAATTAGGGTTTTAATTCTTGTGTCTCCCATAAGTTAGTTATCAATTTATTATTGGAGAGTTTTTACTATGACAAGTCCTATAAGTACTCACGAATCTGAATCAACACCACCCATCCAGGAAAAAATGCTGGACTGTATTATCGTCGGTTCGGGTCCAGCAGGCGGTTCGGCGGCTTACCATTTGGCAAAGCGGGACCGATCGGTGTTGGTGATCGATCGTGAGACCTTGCCCCGGTATAAAGTGTGCAGCGGCGGGGTGTCTCCGGCGGTCGGCGCATGGTTTGATTTCGACTTTTCTCCAGTAATTTCCAAGACTGTGAAGCAGATTCGTTACACCTGGAAAGTGGGAGATCCGGTTGATGCAACGTTGAATACTACGGAGCCGATGTGGATGGTGAACCGATCGGAGTTTGACTACCACATCATCCAGCAGGCCCAGGCATTAGGCGCACAGATTCAAACGGGAACAACCGTTACGGGCATTGAGTTTAAGGGCGATCGTTGGACCGTCAATACCGATCGGGGCATGTTTCAAGCTAAATACCTGATTGCAGCGGATGGCGCAAAGGGACCGATGGCGAAGTGGCTCGGGTTTGCCGATCGTAGCGTCCGCATGGGCATGGTGATGGAAGTTCCTGCTCAAGACATTGCTGCCAGCGCTCAATTCGACTTCGGCATTATCAAAAATGGCTTCATCTGGAGTTTACCCAAAGCGAACGGCTACTCGATCGGCACGGGCACGTTCCGAGGTAAGGATAATGAAGATCTTAAGGATGCGTTGTTGAAATATGCAAGGCTCAAAGGATTGAACACCAGCCAAGCGACGTTTCACAGTCATCCGATGTGCCTCTGGACTGAAGATCAGCAGCTACATACGCGCAATGCACTATTGGCTGGGGAAGCAGCGGGTTTGAGTGATCCCTTCACAGCAGAGGGAATTCGTCCGGCGTTGTTTAGTGGCATGAAGGCTGCTGTTGCAATCGACAACGCATTATCTGGAAACAGTGCAGCACTGGCGAATTACACCCAAGTGATCCAAGCCGAGTGGGGGCAGGACATGGTATGGGCGCAGAAGTTGGCCAATATTTTCTACCGTGTGCCGGGAATTGGTTATAAGGTCGGAGTTAAGCGTCAATCCGCTACCGATCGGCTTTGCAAAATAATGTGCGGCGAGCTTAAATATGCCGATGTCGCCACCCGTGCGCTGAAAAAACTGAGCGGCGGTTTGATTCCGGGGCTTGGCTAGCGACATCCTTTGTTGCGCAACGCTCCGCAAAGGGTGTCGCTAGCCAACAAAAAGCCGGGAGCAGAATTTATCTCTTAGTCCCCCTTTTTAAGGGGGATTTAGGGGGATCGGGTCTTTTGATAGCAATGAAAGGACTTTTCAAACGTCCTCTTATACCTTCATGATGTCCTTCTCTTTCTCACCAAAAATCCGATCGATTTCAGCGACATATTTGTCAGTCATCTTTTGGATTTTGTCCTGCTGATCGCGAGACTCATCCTCAGAAATGTCACTAGACTTCTCAAGCTTGCGAACACTATCTACCCCATCACGACGTACATTACGTAGGGCAACTTTGCCTTCTTCGGTATATCTAGAGGCCATTTTAACGAACTCTTTGCGTCGCTCCGTTGTCAGCGGTGGAATATTGAGCCGAATGGCAATCCCGTCGTTATTCGGTGTTAAACCAATGTCAGACAGAGAAATCGCCTTCTCAATCGTGTTCAACGTCCCACGATCGTAGGGCTGAATCTGCAACGTCGTCCCATCCGGTGTGGTTATATTCGCCATTTGCTTAATAGGCGTGGGAGAACCGTAGTAGTCCACCATAATTTTATCGAGCAGTGATGCACTGGCCCGCCCAGTACGAATGGTGTTAAACGTACGGACAGTGGATTCCACCGCCTTTTTCATCGAACTTTCTACATCAACTAATTTCACAAGAACCTCCAACGATCGTTCCAATTCCCTCACCCAACACGGCCCGACGAATATTCCCCGGAACCATCATATTAAACACCATGATTGGAATATTGTTATCTTTGCAAAGTGCGATCGCCGTACTATCCATCACTTGCAAATCATTATTCAACACATGGGAATAGGTGAGGCTTTTAAACAGTTTGGCATCTGGATTTTTCTTTGGATCAGAATCATAGACACCATCCACCTTTGTAGCCTTCAGCACCACATCTGCCCCAATTTCCGCACTCCGCAGTGCCGCCGTCGTGTCTGTCGTGAAGAATGGATTTCCAGACCCAGCTCCAAACACCACAACCCGGCCCTTTTCCAAATGTCGCATCGCCCGACGACGAATGTAAGGCTCGGCAATTTCTTGCATTGCAATAGCCGTCAGAACGCGAGTCCCGATGCCCATGCGTTCTAGGGCATCCTGCAATGTGATGGCATTCATCACCGTCGCAATCATCCCCACATAGTCGGCTGTTGCTCGTTCCATGCCTGCTGCCGATCCCTTGACACCCCGGAAAATATTCCCGCCGCCAACCACGATCGCCACTTCGACACCCGCATTCACCACGTCCACAATTTCTTTCGCAATGGCATCGACCACGGCTGGATCAATCCCATAGGACAGATCGCCCATCAATGCTTCGCCACTTAGCTTCAGCAACACTCGCCGATACGTTAAGGCCATCTCAACATCTGCCCCTACCCGTGAAGATTCCCAACTAAAGATAGCAGCTAGAGGCGCACATTTAGCGTGGGGTGCCGGGTATAGATTTAGTCATTAAATTAAGTCTCAGATTCGTCGTCAGATTTGGGCCGATCGTTCTAATACGATTTTCACAATCAAACTATAAACAAATTAACAAACCTTGAAATCTCTTGCTAGACGGTCGCTAAAGACAGTCATAGACAGTGGTTAAACCGGGGAATAGGAGCGATCGTATGGGTTGGAGTGCAATTGGCTGTACTGTAAGTATGAAGAAAAGCGCGACCTAACTTTTTATATTCACCATGACTGCATTCTCTCCACGCCCTGTCGTATCCAAACCAGCATCCAAGTCAGCATCTCCTGAATCGAATGTAACTGTTGGAAATTTACCTCCAGCCGATTCGCAAAAAAGGGTCAGCGAATGGATGAAGTCATTCCAAGATCGAGTTTGTCAGGGATTGGAAGAAGCAGATGGAGTCGGGAAATTTAAGCAGGATGCCTGGGAACGCCCAGAAGGCGGTGGTGGACGATCGCGGGTTATGCGGGATGGCAACGTCTTTGAGCAAGGCGGCGTAAATTTTTCAGAGGTATGGGGCGACCAGTTACCGCCATCAATTTTAGCTCAGCGTCCAGAGGCAGCAGGTCATAGCTTTTATGCGACGGGAACATCCATGGTGCTGCACCCCAAAAACCCTCACATTCCCACAGTTCATCTGAACTATCGCTACTTTGAAGCGGGTCCAGTGTGGTGGTTTGGGGGTGGAATTGATCTGACTCCGTTTTATCCTGTTGAAGAAGATGTGGTTCATTTCCACAAAACGCTCAAGGAAGCCTGCGATCGGCACAATCCTGAGTATTACAATACCTTCAAGCTTTGGTGTGACGAATATTTTTACCTAAAGCACCGCGATGAGACTCGTGGAGTTGGCGGTATTTTCTTTGACTACCAGGACAACAGTGGCACGCTTTATCCCCTGTCCTATCCTGGATCCCAGTCCGACACCGTTGCGGCAGAATATGCTGAGAAAGTTGGTCCGGTTGCCGATCGGTCTTGGGAAGATGTGTTTTCGTTTTCTCAGTCCTGCGGTTTGGCCTTCTTGCCGTCTTATACCCCTATTGTACAGAAGCGGAAAAATACGGAATACGGCGATCGGGAGCGGAATTTCCAGCTTTATCGTCGGGGTCGCTATGTGGAATTTAACTTGGTTTACGATCGGGGCACTATTTTCGGTTTGCAGACCAATGGACGCACCGAATCTATCCTAATGTCATTGCCGCCCTTAGTTCGTTGGGAATATAATTATCAGCCAGAACCAGGCTCTCCTGAAGCCCGCTTGTATGAGATTTTTCTGAAGCCTCAGGATTGGGTGAATTGGAAAGGCTAGAGAGGACTAGAACAGTCTGAAGAGCAATGTATGTGGTAAATCTTTGTATCTGACAGCTCAAGTTGACTGGGCAAATAAATTTGAGCTGTCTTTATCCTTTATCAAAGAACTGTACTTAGGGTAGTTATTCTGAGATTCTTATAAATATCCGGGTTTTGGCGTTCGTTTTTGGGAATAACTAGCCATAACGTAAGTGTCCCTAAGTGGAGTATATTTTGTGATTGATTTAGAGCAGGGATCAATGAAAATGGACCAGAAAGAATATTTGACCACCGATTGTAATAAGGTCATTGTCCTCACTCCCGTCGGTCGTCTGGACATCACGACCGCGTGGCAATTCCGTTTGACGCTTCAGGAATGCATTTCTAAGCAAAGCCGTCATGTGGTGGTCAACTTGGGGCAAGTGAATTTTATTGACAGTTCAGGGCTAACCTCTTTGGTTGCTGGAATGCGCGATGCGGATAAGGTTCGCGGAAGTTTCCGAATTTGTAATGTTCATCCTGAGGCACGACTGGTGTTTGAGGTGACGATGATGGATTCTGTGTTTGAAATTTTCCCAACTGAAGAAGAAGCACTCGAAGGCGTTCCGCGTGGTGCTGTTTAGGACACACATACTATTTAGGTCGATATTTTAGACCGATTGTTTTTGGTGTTGATATGGTCCCATGAGCGCACCCCAAATGGGTCTCTGAGTTTCAGGATTAATGCCTTTGTCGTAGCTGTGAAACTCAGTTTCCGACACGGCGAATCCTAGGGAAACCTGACCAATGTTGTCGCCATATTTAAATTGACAGCAGCTTCCCTCAGTCGCGATCGCATAGAATCCAGGTTTCCCATTCAGCGATCGCGCCTCAACTGTAAGTATGCATCCCGGCAAAAAATCAATATCCTGAGCGGTTATGACATTGAGCCGATCGGGATATTGTCCAGATCCCAGCACAATCGACGGATCTTTAAAGCCATAAAACTGCGCCGTCAGACCGTTTTCACCGTCCTGCAATCGAATTAATCGCTGGCGGTAAGGTTGTTCTAGTTTGAGTCTATTGGCTTGCTCTGCAAAAATAGTAATGCTGTCATCTGAAAAAAGATTAGTAGCCTGGTGCCAAATTTCAAGTCCGACATACCAAACGGGATCATCCATGGCCTGCGATCGGTTGTCGAAAGTCCCTGTTAGATAGGTGCCCAGGGTTTGAAGATCAGGGGAATGAGGCATGATGGGAGAATTCACAAACTAACTGCGCTGTGCCTTATCCTATCCCACCGATCGAATTCAATAATCCTGAATATTTGCGACATCACGGCTGGATGTTGAAAGCACTAGACTTAGCGGAACAGGCCGGAATCGCAGGAGATGTACCCGTGGGTGCAATTGTCGTGGATGGCGTGGGGAATGCGATCGCGATGGCCATGAATCGTCGTGAACAAGACCAAGATCCAACCGCTCATGCTGAAGTTTTGGCGCTGCGACAGGCTGGGTTGGCGCTGAAAAATTGGCACTTAACTGACTGTACGCTGTATGTAACCTTGGAACCTTGCGCCATGTGTGCCGGCGCGATCGGGCTGGCTCGAATTAAGACCTTAGTCTATGGTGCCGATGATCGCAAAGCGGGTGCGGTGCGCAGTGTGTGGAATATTCCCGATAGTCCACTGTCAAACCATAGGTTGCAGGTGATTGGCGGATTTTTAGAAGAATCATGCCGATCGCAGCTTCAGGATTGGTTCGCAAAGAGACGGCAGTGAGTGACAATACGTCTGACATTCACTGCCGAAACCGTTAACCCGCGAGTAAAACGTCCAGCTTTCCTTCACGATCGAGGCCATGAATACTATCGCAACCGCCTAAATGCTGATCGTTAACAAAGATTTGAGGAACGGATTTGCTTCCCCCCGATCGGGCCGACATTTTAGTCCGGCCTGCTTCGTCCCCATCAAGACAATATTCGGTGTACTTCACGCCCTTGCTATCGAGAAGCCGCTTCGCTTTCACACAGAAGGGGCAGGTACTCCAAGTATAAATTTCGATTGTTGCTGACATGGTTAGAACTACATTGCGAAACATTATGCTTTATTGTAGGGCCCCAATCCCTCCAACTCACCCCCAGAAATCCGAATTCACCCTGATTTACCAAGTTAACGATCGCATATAGAACATAGATGGATTTTGAGCATGGGTTATGGCACAGCTTTTTTAGGTAACGTAATACTCAATCCTCGTAATGCGATCGCTTGGTACTAGCGTGGAAAATTGCTGAATCAATTGAGGCAACCTACTTTGGCGGTTGAAAGTCTGAATTATGCCACCAGTTTATAACCCAATTTTTCATCGGCTTGGGTCGAAAACAGCAAAGCCTGGAAAACAATCGGAGAACCGATCGCTGCCCAGGCTGCACTTAAAGAAGCTCAGAAATTAGACGCTGAATTCTGAATTGTAGATAGTGTCTTTAAAAATCAACCTGCTGCCCGAGACATCAATACCGGACAAGTCGCATGGGTCCGCACGTAATCTGAAAGGGACGATCCCAAGAGACGATCGATGTCGGGTAGATTGCGACCGATGGATGGCCGACGATCGGGGGAACCCAGTAATAACAAATCAGTGCGAGTTTCTTCGGCAATTCGACAAATCGTTTCGCCCGCTTTCCCGGTTCCCACAAAGCAACGGCAATCAATGCCATAGCGTTTTACTTCAACTAATGCGGCTGAAAGAACAGGGTCTCGTTCTGCTGCTGCACCGGATGATTCTGCTTTTGCATTTGGATCGATGTGAACTAAATTTAGCTTACTTTCAGGCATATCTCTTAATAAGAATAATGCCAAATTCAAGCTTTTCTTAGACATTTCTGACTTGTCCATCGCAACTGTAACGCGCTGGATTGGACGTATGTACAGATCATCTTTTACTAACAGCATTGGGCGCGGCGAAAGCTGAAATACATACTGACTAACAGAGTTCTCAAAAATAGATAACAGGCGGCTCTTCGTGCCCCGAGATCCCATAATAATCAGGTCGGTATCGATTTCTTCTGCAACTTCGCACACTACTAACTTCGGATCGCCTGACCGCATGACCACTGAAACGTTCTCGGGGTCAAGCTTCAACCGATCGATGGCCGCTTGTACGAGTATGGTTCCTTCTTCAGTCTTGGCCTCCATTTGCATTGCCGTAATCTGAGGCGGGACCACATGTAAAATTGTCACCATGGCACGACGAATCGATGGAATGGCCATTAATGCCTGAAGCATTTCTTCAGAATGTCCGGTTCCGGAATCGGCGAGAAGGATTCTTTCGATCATGTTGTATTACCTCACAAAGAGACTAGATAAATGAGTTGGGTGCAGTGATATTTAATGCTAATTAAATATTTTTAATGTTAGCTTTGTTAAGTTTGTTAAACAGAACATCTGAAATTAAACTAGTTATGTAAATTTTCCTATTCCTCTAATATAGGTCAGCAAAGTGTCAGTTGGTATGAAAAAACGATCGAATTATCAACTTGTAACATGAATAAATCTCTATACTTATGGCCTTATTTTAAGAACTTGTAATGTTTGAGATAATTTCTGAAGGACATTATTTTGAAATATTACAAAAACTGCAAGAGTTTGGAGAGATTTATATCAAAACAATACCGACTGGGACAGTTTGATGAGAATTAATGAGAACTTCGATTTATAATTCTTGACAGCCGATCGTAAGATTAAAGCCCGATCGGATGCTTGAAATGTAACCCAAGATATAACGTATGGTAAATCCGCTTCCTAGTAGTAGTGCCCTTGCCCGAACGCATTGGTCATCCCAAGATTGGTTTGAATATCCGGTGAAGGTCCATCCGCACCATACTGATTATGCTGGAGTAGTGTGGCATGGCACGTACCTCACCTGGATGGAGGAAGCCCGTGTGGAGGCGTTGCGATCGTTGGGAATTGAGTATGCAGATTTGGTTGCGATGGGGTGTGAGTTACCTGTGGTAGATTTGTCAATTCGTTATCATCGATCGTTGAAGATGGGTGCGGAAGCCATTGTCCGGACGCGCATGATGGAAATGCATGGTATCCGAATTAATTGGGAATATGAAATTCAATCGATCGATCGCACCATTATCCATGTGACGGCTCAGGTGACGCTTGTGGCGGTTGATATTGTGAAGGGTAAAATTCTTCGTCAACTTCCAGCGGAAATCAAAGATGCACTAAAACGAACTCGGAGTTAAGACTTAAAGATCGTCTTCAATAGATTTGTAAAGACTTCCCCAACTCTGATGTTTAATACGAATTGCATGACAAAGATTGCGAGTGCAATGAAAAATGCAGTTTTAACGGTCATTTTGATGACATTGATCAAAATAGTGAAAACGATGAAGGTAATGACGATCGCGCCCAGAATTACGACAATATTCATGACAGTTGTTCAAATAGGTGTTGTGTGATGTTTTATTGTAGTCGATGAGATGAAACTAATCAGCGATCGATGAAAAGATGAGAATATTGAATTAAGAATCGATCGCTTCATTCAACAATTAATTAATTAATGCTTAATACAATTGTAAGTGCCTTAGGAATAGTGATTTAAAGGCACTTACAATTCATTGATTCAATCGTCCATGCCATAGACCACCCGTGAATAAATTTGAACAACTACAGGCGGCGTATATGCTCATTAATCTCTACTCTGCGGCTAGCTCTACTCTGCGGCTAAAAACTCTAAATAGGATTTTGTCGTTTCTTCAACAGAAATGTCATAGAAACGCTTTCCATGTTCAGGCGTGGCTAGTGCAGGATTAGAACCCATACGGCCATCGGGAAATCGACGACGGAAATCGACAGCGCCGTAAATCTTATGACCGCTGGGCGCACTCGGGTCGAACTCCACCGACTTAATTGACTCCGGGTAGATATACTGAGTCAGCGCCACCTCACTGGGTGTTGCGTGGGAGCCTTCGCAGTCTCCGTAGAGTTCCTTGGCGAGCCGATACACGCCGCCGCCCATGAACCAGTTGCTAACAACACATTGCACCTGATCAGCCTCCTCAATGCGCAATTCTGCCAAATGTTCATAACACTCTGAGAACGCGGCTTTCATCACGGCGATGTTTCCACCATGACCATTAATAAAGAAAAACTTGCGAAATCCCGCCTTCGAGAGCGTCGTCACATAGTCTCGTAGCATCAAAATCATCGTGCTAGGTTTCAAACTCATGCTACCGGGAAAGGCCGTGTGATGCAGCGCCATACCGACATTAATGGTTGGCCCAACGATCGCCCCTGTTTTCTCCCCAACGCCCTTAGCAATAGCTTCAGCACAAATAGTATCAGTGCCAATCAAGCCATTGGGACCATGTTGCTCAGTGGATCCGATGGGTAAAATAATGCCCTTAGAGGTTTCAAGATAAGCCTCTACTTCTTGCCAAGTCGAAAGGTGAAGCAGCATAAAATTTTGTCATCCATCAAGGTCGTATTCATCTCATCCTAAACCGACGAACATTTTTCGGTAAGATAGATTCTGCTTTAAAACGCCGTCTAAAAACGCCGACCTAGCCAAAACGATCGCTGTTATCCCATTCCGAGTTAAATTCCCGTGGACTTAAAACAGATTTTCAAAACTCAGACTCCTATTATTGGGGTCGTGCATCTACTGCCTTTACCGACATCTCCGCGCTGGGGAGGCAGTCTCAAGACCGTTCTCGATCGTGCGGAACAAGAAGCTACGGCTCTCGCATCGGGCGGCGTTGATGGCATCATTGTTGAGAATTTTTTTGATGCGCCCTTTCCAAAAGATCAAGTGGATCCGGCTGTTGTGAGTGCCATGACGATCGCGGTCCAACGGTTACAGCATCTAGTCACGTTGCCGATCGGGATTAACGTGCTGCGAAATGACGCGAGAAGTGCCATTGCGATCGCGACTTGTACCGATGCGCAATTCATTCGGGTAAATGTGTGGAGCGGGGCTATGGTGACAGACCAAGGCATTATTGAAGGCCGCGCCCATGAACTGATGCGCTATCGCCGTGAACTGGGTAGCGATATCAAAATTTTTGCAGATGTCTTGGTAAAACATGCCCAGCCATTGAGTACGTCTGATTTAGTTACAGCGATTCATGACACCGTTCATCGAGGTCTTGCGGATGCTGTGATTATTTCAGGTTCAGCCACGGGACATCCTCCGGATATGGATCAGGTGAAACTCGCCAAAGAAACGGCTGGCGAAACTCCTGTCTTGATTGGTAGTGGTGCGGATTGGCAGAACGCGGCCCAATTTATGAGAATTTCTGACGGTATTATTGTCTCCAGTTCTCTTAAGCGCCAAGGAAAACGAGAAAATGCGATCGATCCCAACCGTGTCAGTCGTTTTGTAGAGATGGCGCAGTGAATTCGGGGCGATCGCAAACGGTATGATAAAAGAGAGAATCTTGGGTAAAAGCACTATCACAAATTTTGTCATAAATTTTAGAAGAGTCCTATGAATTTAAACCTAGAAATTGAGCAGGAAACTGATGGACGGTGGATTGCTGAGGTTACGAATTTACCGGGTGTGATGGTGTATGGAGAAAGTTCTGCTGATGCGATCGCTAAAGTTAAAGCACTAGCGCTGCGGGTTCTGGCGGATCAACTTGAACATGGAGATCTAATTGTTGAACCTATTTCATTTGGTTTGGCGGCGTGAGTGAATGGAAATCGACTAAATCAAAGAAAGTTTTGTCTGTGCTGAAAAAGATTGGCTGGTCAGTCAAACGCCAGAGAGGATCGCACATTACCCTGGAGCGTGAAGGATGGGCAGATGTGGTTTTTGCTTTTCATGCTGCGGGGGATGAGATTGGCGGGCGAATGTTAGCAAGGATGGCGAAAAATACTGGACTTACGCCAGAAGATTTATAAGCTGATCTCATTTATTGTTAGTCTTACGACGATCGATCCCAACCGTGTCAATCGTTTTGTTGAAATAGCGCAGTGAGTTCGGGGCGATCGATCGTCGAAACGAACGATCCTTCAATCTTGAGATGATTAGATCTCTTCGGGTTCTATGCCTTGATCGATCCAAGTATCAATACCTACTTTCACAAGATTTTCCGTTGCAGCGGACCATTCTTTTTCATTAATGGTGGTTTGGAATACGGCTTTTTTTCCATGACCGATGCGTTCAATTGAATGACCTCGATAGGTATAGGCTGACTTTGCCATGATTCTCCATCCATTGCAGTGATAGTACTAGCATAATTGAGAACCACCCTTTTGAAGAGTATTTATGCCGATCGTCCTACTGCCTATTTCTCCAACATCTCCTTAGTGTCATGACAATCAGAAAGGCTATTGTTGAGACGTTATGTTGAGGAGATGACAGATTTCTTCATGACAGATACCGTTGCTCGCAATAATTCCATTCCATTGATTTACATCTTCGCGATTGTACAGAATTAAACTACCGTCAAAGTACGTAAGCTTTCCGCCCGCTTCAGTGAGAATGAGTTCTGGTGCCGCAAAATCCCAGTCTTTTGGAGCTGTCTTTCCAGGGATTGAAAGGTAGAGGTCTGCATCTTGTTCTACGATCGCCGCTAGTTTGCATCCTATGCCGCCCATCCTTCTTTGTGTGGAGATTTCCAAAATGTTGATAAATTCTTCTAATTTCGCGCCCCGATGATTTCGACTAGTAACAATCGTCATCTCCGATCGATTCGATCGGGTTGAGACTCTTGCTCGGTTACGATTTCCGGCATTATCTTCAACCCAAGTTCCATTTCCAACCATTGCACTATAAAGTTTGCCTTGTGCTGGA
>JAJAYH010000005.1 GCA_026786325.1 Alkalinema sp. CAN_BIN05
CCACTGAGGCTCGTGAAATGATCCTACTGCGAGATCTAGTTCAGGCTGAGCTACGATCGCGCAGTGTCGAAGTACTCTCGGTCCCAGATGATCTAAGTTTCCAGCAAACCCTCGACTGGATCAATGAACGTGGACGCAATGATGATGTGGCGCTTGAGTTTCATTGCGATGCTGCAAACAATCCATTGGTACGTGGATGTAGCGCATTTTATATTAATCAAAATGATCTGCGAAAACGTCATGCAGATCTATTACTTTTGGGAATTGTGAAACGATTGCCTGCATTGCCAAACCGAGGTGCAAAACCCGACACTACGATCGGGGTCGGGAATCTTGCGTTTTGCCGTCAATTGATTATGCCGTCATTGTATTTACAAGTTGGTTTTTTGACCAATCCTGACGATCGATATATTCTACAAAATCAACGTCGAGATCTCTCGATCGGGATTGCTGATGGATTGCAAAGTTGGATGAATGATTTGGGCAGTCCAGATCCCGGCGAAGTCTATCCGGTAATAACTATTAATTTGAACGGTCAAACCTATGGTGAAAGAGGAATCTTAGTCAATGGCAATGCCTATATTCCGATTGATTTAGTCGATCGTTTAGGCATTGATCTATCAGCATTACCCAGCGTTCGTCGGTTTTCTTATCGTAATGTTGTATTTGTTAAAGCCATTGAACTACGGGATTATAATATTTCCGTGAGTTGGGATGGGACGACTCGGACTGTTATTTTTAAATCTATTTTAAAGATTTGCCCCGGCTCATTCGATCGGATTATGGACCATGGCAAAACGACAGAATTACAATTGATGATGTTTTTAAAAACTAACAATGAATTAGGTATCAAAGACTTTCCAGAAATTGGCAGATTATATCGAGAAGAAGCCGCAATAGAAGGCGTAGACTACGACATTGCCTTTGCTCAAATGTGTTTTGAAACTAATTTTTTGCGCTTTGGTGGAATCACAAAAGCCAGTCAGAACAATTTCGCAGGACTCGGAACTCCTGGGGGTGGACCCGAAGGCGCGGCTTTTGGTAGCGCTCGGCTGGGTGTGCGTGGCCACATTCAATTACTAAAAGCCTATGCGAGTACGGAACCATTAGTTCAAGAAAGTATTAATCCACGCTTTAGATTCATTACACGGGGCATTGCACCTTTGGTTGGGCAATTAAGCGGGCGGTGGCAGCCTGGAACGGATTATGGCGATAAGCTATTGGCGGCAGTACGGCGGTTATATGAATTGTCATCGTTATTGTAATTAAGGAGATTGCTAATAAAAATCTCTAAATCTTCAAATTTTAGGGTGTAATCTTCGCTAAAATATCCACCTATAGTTGGAATAAAGTTGCCTGCCGTGTAATATTTTCAGCATTGTGCAGGCAGATGGTCAGTCACCCTAATTTTTAGCATGTCTCTATTCTCACAACGCTTGATGCGTCGCCAATTCATTCAAACTGCGCTCTTAAGTTCCGTTGGTGCGCTAGCTGCTGCCTGTCAAACCTCGGCCAAAGCTACGAAATCGGCGATCGTCATTGGTGCGGGAATTTCTGGATTGGCCGCAGCTCAAGTACTGAAAAAAGCAGGGATGACCGTCACGGTTTTAGAGGCAAGAAATCGAATTGGCGGACGCATTTGGACGGACCGATCGACGGGAACTCCTGTGGATCTGGGGGCATCCTGGATTCATGGTCCTGACGGAGGAAATCCCGTTACTACCCTTGCTCAATCTATTGGCGCAAAGCTATTTAAAACGGATGACGATCGGATTATTGTTTACGATCGTCAAGGAAATCCGATAGACGATCGGTTGATGGAGCGGCGTGGTCAGGAATATCGAAAACTCCTCGCCCAGGTTCAACGCGGATCTGAGAATAAACTTGATAGTGTTGCAGATTCAATTCGGAAAATTGATCATAATTTACTGAATGATCCGCTCATCCAATATCAGTTAAATGCCTATCTTGAGTTTGATACTGGTGGGCCGATCGAAGATCTTTCTGCTCGATATGTGACCAATGACGAGGCTTTTCCGGGCAAAGATGTTCTATTTCCCGATGGCTATGATGCTATTTTGAAGCCATTGACTCAGGGATTGACGATTCAAATGAATCAAGTCGTTCAATCCGTGAATCAAGACTTTTCTGAGGTGATTATCAAAACTAAAACTCAAGAATTCAATGCAGATGTGGCGATCGTGACGTTGCCCCTCGGAATTTTGAAGGCTGGAGATGTGATATTTTCTCCACCGCTCCCAGAACCCAAACAAACTGCAATTAATCGGGTTGGATTTGGGACCGTGAACAAAGTATTTCTGAAATTCGATCGTCCATTTTGGGATTTTACGATGCAGTATTTTGGCTATGCTTCGGGAAATCAGAGTCTCTATTCTTATCTCCTCAATGTTCAGAAATTTAGCTCGATTCCGGCATTAATGGCGTTTTCCATTGGACAAAATGGACAGGCGATGGAACGGCGATCGGATGAACAAATTACCACCGATGTTCTTGAGGTTTTACAAACACTATTTAAGGTGCGATCGGATGAAATTACACCGCAGTCTATTTTGATCTCTCGCTGGATGCGCGATCGATTTACGCGGGGTTCCTATTCCTATGCTTCAGTCCAGACGAGAATGGAAGACTTTGAGGTGTTGTCACAACCGTTGAACGATCGGCTATTTTTTGCAGGAGAACATACCCACAGTACTTATCGCGGAACGGTTCATGGCGCTTACTTGAGTGGATTGCGGGCTGCGAAGGACGTTCTCAATACTTAGGAAATTGCGCGTCGCGCCTTAACTCTATTACGACGATCGACCCCATCGGGCAAGTCGGATTAATCAATACCTTAGGACAAATTTCCGACAAGGTTCTTCAGCCGGGATTCCATCTTAAAGTATTGGAGTCAAGCAAGAAAACCGTTACTCCAGTACTCTAATTAACTAGGACACAGCCGCCAGCAGTTTCGCTTCTGAATGGTTTTCTAGGGGTTTGACATTGAGTGCGCTGAAGGGAAGAACACGTTTGATTTCTTCTATAGTCGTAATGCCATAAGTGACTTTTTCGATCGCCGCCATTCTGAATGAATTATAGGTAATTTCATTTAAATAGCGATTGAATTGTGTCATCGATTTTTCATGAACAATCTATCGAATCATAATCATCGACATCTAACAATTCAATTAATGCCTCTCGCCCTAAATATCCTGGGTAGTGCCTTTACCTATAGGATTGAGGAAAATGGCCTAACCTAGAGACATGAGAGAATATAGCCTTCAGAGCTATTGATTATTTTTTTAAACAAGGACACTACCCAAAAATGTAATCTAACACACTGTTTCGGGCTTGGACTCAAGTCTTGAATCGGTAACTTTTTGATTATAAAAATCACGAGACATCATGAAATCAAATTAATTGATTGCAATTAGTTAAGTTATGATTTATAAGTTACTAAAAACTTGTAAATGTGTAGACATTATAAAGAGGTGGACTACTCGAAATCTACCCAATTTGTGGATCCAGGCAAATTGAAGCTCTGTTGTTGATTTTCTGTTGTCTAGGTTTGATATGTCGATCGAAAGTTAGCTGTATTGTTATTAAAAGGGCGTTGTTGTGATTTATAGCTGTGATTTGCCAAGCGGCCAGACGCTGTATCTTGAAAATCAAGGTGATATGACGAATACGACGGTGTTGATGAAACAATCGGGGCAACAGCAGCAGTCTGGTAGCAGCGTTATGACGGGTGCTTGGCAGAGTCCACCGCAGGTCTTTTTGATGGGGGGTGGGGCCGTTGTACGCTTGACAACTGCGATAGGAGTCTGGTCTTTGATGATTCAGGGGATGAGTTTGTCAGTGCAGTCGGGCGCGGTAGAGATGGGC
>JAJAYH010000006.1 GCA_026786325.1 Alkalinema sp. CAN_BIN05
GGGTGCGGCTGCGACGATTGGAAGTTGCATATGCCCTCTGATACCAGTGAACAAGAATAGATCCTATACATTATTATCGCACCATCTTTTTTTTCGTCACACCACAACACTCAAGTGATTAAGAGGGGCCAGGGGGATCTGATCTGTTGCATTTATTTTTAGATTTGGGATTAAGCTAGGGGCAGTAACACACAACAATTTGTGCCCAATCCCACTTCACTCGTAATCTGAATGCTTCCTTGATGTAAGTCCACAGATTTCTTCACAACGACTAAACCTAATCCTGTCCCTGGAATACTACGAACATTCTTGCCGCGATGGAATGGCTCAAACAATTGCTCTTGATCTGGTAATGGGATGCCAATGCCCTGATCCTGAACTTGGAGAACAACATTATCGGCCTGAAATTCTAAATGCAGATGCACAGTGCTCGCTTGGGGCGAATATTTTATCGCATTGGATAGCAAATTGGACAGCATCGATCGTAATAGCTTCTCATCTAGGCAGACGGGCATCGCGATGCCTTGGCATGTAAAGGTGAGTGTATATTGATTGCCTGTATTTAGCCGCATTTCCTCAACTAGATGCTGACAATACAATTCCAGATTGAGCGGTTTGGGATTAAAAGCTAGATTGCCTGTTTCTGCGCGATTAATGGTCAAAATGTCATCCAATAGTTGCACCATATTTCGCACAGAGTCTTGAATTCGGTGCAAATTCCGCAATCGTTTTGGTGTATTGTCCCATTCGTCTTGGGAATTTTCTAGCACTTGGGCCGCCGCTAGGGCCGTGCTCAGGGGTGTCCGAAACTCGTGGGAGGCCATGGAAAAGAATCGGGTTTTGAGCAGGCTGAGTTCTTTTTCGCGTTCTAGGGATAAGCGAAGTTCATCGGCGCGTTTGCGGGCAGTGGTATCGCGTTGCACGGCGATCCAGTGTGTATACCAGCCGTTTGTATCCGCCACAGGCACTAAGCTAAATTCATTCCAAAACTCCGATCCGTCTTTGCGATAATTAATCACTTCGATCGTCACGGCTTCCCAACGAGACAGCGCCGATCGGACTTTACGTAGTTCCGCCAAATCAGTTTTTGGACCCTGCAAAATTCGCGGTGTTTTACCCAAAACTTCTTCTGGTTGATAGCCAGTAATATGCGTAAAAGCTTCATTCACGTAGAGAATGCGCGGTCCTGCGGCATCGATCGGCTCTGCTTCGGTGATGATCACGGCATCATTGGTATTGACCACCACTGACTGAAGCAACCTCAATTGTTCGGCCCGTTGGTTTTGCTCAGTAATATCAGCAATCACAGCAACAATCCCACTAATTTGCCCATTCGTATCCGGCAAAGGTGCAGCGGAAAAAATAATGTCGATCGTCGTTCCATCTTTTTTCTGCCGACGCAGTTCGACCCTAGTGTAGGTTTTACCTTGAAGGACGCTATTTTGAAGGGTTGTGGCATCCTCAAGTTGATCGTCTAACCGAATCGGACTGGGGCGATCGAGAACTTCTGCTTCAGTCCAGCCAAACATTTTTTCTGCCGCTGGATTCCAGATTTTAACGCGACCTTCGAGATCCAACATAAAAATGGCGCGGGGAGAAGCGGTAACTAAAGCTTGTAGCGTGTCATTAGTATGCCGTAGGGCGATCTCTGTGCGCTGGCGTTCAGAAATTTCGGCCCGTAGAGCAATATTAACGGTTGCCAGTTCGGTGGTGCGCTGTTGCACGCGTTGCTCTAGTTGGGCGTTGAGTTGTTGCAGTTGATTGTAGAGTTCGGATTGTTGCAGGGCGATCGCCACTTGAGTTGCCAGTTGTATCATCAACTCGACTTCCCAATCCTCCCATTCACGGGGACGACTGCACTGATGAGCAATCAATAATCCCCAAAGATAGGGTTGGGAGTCTGCCCCTGAATTATCCCGATGTTCTTGGATGATTGGCACCACCAATTTTGCCTGAACCCCAAACTGCTTAACAAAATCCGCCAAACAGGACTCCACACCCGCCTGCTCAACATTCGTAATAGTCCGGATTTTGCCGATCGAATAAGCCTGGTGATATTCCTGAGGAAAGACCTCTTCGGGGAAGGTTTGACCCAAGATTCGGGGATAAGGCGATAGGACGGTTTCATGAATCGCACAACCAGTGCCGTCGTCCCACAATCGATAGATCAGCACCCGATCGGCACCCAAGAAGCGTTGTACTTCTTCGACAGTGGTGGCCAACACTCGATCGAGATCTAAAGATTGGCGAATTTGCTGAGCAATTTGATTGACCAATCGTTCTCGATCGGTTTGTTGTCGCAACACAGCTTCGGCCTGTCTGCGCCGAGTGACTTCCTGGCTAAAATACCAATAAGTTACAACCAGGAATAACAAGCCAAGGCCAGTGCAAACAAGGGCTAACAGGGTTCCATTCACAATAGGGATCGATCCAAGCATAGGCCAAACATGATTCTCCCCCTGATGTCCTGAATAGACAAGATGATCGATTATTCTGGTCTCACATCGTAGGTTTAGGACATTAGAAACCAAAAAGACCTGCCAACAGCAAGAATGTAATTAACGCGGCCCCGACCCAGATAATAGCTGCACCCACTTGCCCCACAGCCTTGGGAGGATTTTTCTGCCATGCCCAACGATAGTAGTCCAGACGGCCTGAATCCAATCGAATTCCCTTCATGCTGGGTTGAGGCAGATTGTTGCGGTAATCATCGCCATAACGTGACATGTGGGCAAAAGTAACTTCCCCTTCGGTGCGAGCTGGTAAAATCCGGCGGCGCTGATAGGGTACGGTGGTGTCGCCAAAATTATTCAGGTATTCGTCACTGTTGAGTAGCTGATTGACAAACCCTTGGATACCCTGGGTCATGATGACGGCGGACCAAGCAATTTTTTCGCGATCGCCATAGGCATTGCGACCCAAAACCCGCTGAATACAAATCTCGGCAAACCGATAGTTATTATTACTATCAAAGGTGAGTCGCCGGAAAGAGTCGGATAGAATTAATCCCCGAATGAATTCTTTGACCGTAATTTGACCCGCTCGCAATTGCGATTCTAAAAACGGTTGACGATTGCTCGATAGCATTTGTTGTTCATGAAAAATCTGACGATAGGCTGCCCCGATCAGTCTATCTAAATCAGAATTTGTCAATAGGTTATCGGTGGTGTAAATCCAAGAATGTTCGTCACCCGCGACTTCAAAGCCCGAAACTCGATGATTTTGGGAAAGGAGGGTGTATTCTAACAGCGGAATTGACATAGACGATTCTCCAAATAGGAATTCAAGGTGTGGCATCCCACCGAGTTTTCAGCATCCCACCCCAACAGTAAGGAAACTGGTAAGGGAACCGTAAAGAAATCGGAAAGAATTGATTTAAGTAATAAATCTTCAGTTTCCGTTATATTTATTTGGATGAATTTGGCCCAAGCCATGATAGAAAATAAGTCTGATTTTAGTTGAAATATCTGAATATCGATCGTGGGACAAATCCCTGTAGAATTTGATTGGATGAGCTATCTGGCCTCAAAGTCTTGAAGCATTGCGAGAATCCAAGCGAACTGGTTCAACGTTAATCCTTTCGGTGTTTATAACTTTCCCCAACTTCGATCGCTATGAGGATTCTTCTGGTTGAAGATGATGTACGCCTTGCCGAAACGTTAGCCGAAGCCCTAACCGACCAACGTTATGTTGTTGATATCGCAACTGACGGAGAGATTGGCTGGCACCAAGCTAAGACCCTCGATTACGATTTGATCTTGCTAGATGTGATGTTGCCTGAATTAGATGGCATTAGCCTCTGTCACAGGTTGCGATCGCAGGGTTACAATCTGCCCATCCTCATGCTCACGGCCTGTGACACAATCAACGATGAAGTGACTGGATTGGATGTGGGTGCGGATGATTATGTTGTCAAGCCCGTCGAGTTACAAAAACTATTTGCGCGAATTCGAGCCTTATTGCGTCGGGGTAATCCCACGGCATCGCCAATTTTGCAGTGGGGTAGCTTACATCTCAACCCCAGCACTTGTGAAGTAGGCTATGGACAAAACCCAATTCATTTGACCCCCAAAGAGTATGCCCTTTTAGAGTTACTACTGCGGAACGGTCGCCGGGTCCTAAGTCGCAGTGTCATGATTGAACATGTTTGGTCGCTCGACTCTGCACCAGAAGAACATACTGTCAAGGTTCACATTCGAGGATTGCGGCAGAAAATCAAAGCGGCGGGAGCTTCGGAAAATCTGATTGAAACCGTTCACAGTATGGGGTATCGTCTAAAGCAAGAACTGGGGCTGCGTTAGAGGGAAAGTGATTTTTGTACGTTATAAAATCCCGATCTCAACCAGTTTCCAGCCATTAAATTGCTATATCTGGGAGCTAAATTTGAGAGCTATATCTGGGAATACTTAGTAGGAAATAATTAGATATTAGTGACAAGGACGGAACTCTGTGGAGCAACGATCGTATTGGTTAGCATGGCGCGAACTTAATGGAATTGGTGCCGTTTTGCTGCATCGACTGTGGCAACATTTTGGCTCAGTCGAAACTGCCTGGACTGCCACCAGTGAAGAACTTCAGCAAGTCGAAGGCATCGGGAAACAACGAGCCGAGAAAATTGTGGCCGATCGTCAACTCCTCAACCCCGAAAAGCTGCTTGCCACCTATCAGCAATACAATCCCCACTTCATTGTCCCGAGCGATGCAGAGTATCCAGCCATGCTCAAAAGCATTCCTGATGCGCCGACTATTTTGCATTACCGAGGTGATCTGGAACTACTGAAAAGCTTAGAAACTCGAAGGGGAATTGCGATCGTTGGCACCCGAAAAGCCGGGAAATATGGCAGCACTTGGGCCGAACGGTATAGTCAGGTTTTGACACAGCAGGATTTTATTATTATTTCGGGACTGGCCGAGGGCATCGACACTATTGCTCATGAAGCTTGCATTGGGGCGGGCGGACAGACTATAGCGGTCCTTGGGAATGGTGTGGATCAAGTTTATCCCCACAGTAATCGAGATCTCTATGAACGCATCGAACACAATGGTTTAATTTTAAGTGAATATCCTGCTGGAACTCGGCCCGATCGGAAGCATTTTCCAGCCCGTAATCGTATTGTTGCTGGGTTGAGTCATGCCACATTGGTGATGGAAGCCGGAATGACATCGGGTGCATTAATAACGGCAAATCTTGCTAATGAATATGGCCGTGAAGTTTACGCGTTGGCCGGGAATTTGGATAGTCCACAATCCGAAGGTTGTATTCACTTGATACTGCAAGGGGCACATATTCTACCTAAGCCAGAGAAGTTTTTAGAGCTATTGGAAGTTATGCCAAGCCCTTGCTATGAAGAGCCAAAATCTAAAGATCTTGAAGTAAAAGTATGTTCAGTATTACCAACATTAGAACCATTACTACAGACATTAATAGAATCAATTATTCAACTCCATAACAATGCCCCGATCGATCTGATTATTGAAACCACCAAAATGAGCACGTCCGAGGTCTCAAGCGGATTACTTCAACTAGAGATGATGGACTTAATTGTACAAAATCCAGGAATGCGTTACGCGATCGTCTAATTACTTGAACAAATTAATTGCTGAATTAAGTCGATTACCTGCATAAGTTCTGGCTGTAGTTCTGGCTGTAATTACGCGCCTATGATTCCACGGTATGATGCATCCGAACATTTTAATTGCACGCATCAATCCCATGGCACAGAATTACCGCATCACACTGCTTCCCGGCGATGGCATTGGACCCGAAATCATGGCGATCGCGGTTCAAGTCCTAAAACGCATTGGTGAAAAATTTGACTTGACGTTTACGTTTACCGAAGCCCTAATTGGTGGCAGTGCGATCGATGCGACGGGCGA
>JAJAYH010000007.1 GCA_026786325.1 Alkalinema sp. CAN_BIN05
AATTCGTAATTGCGGGAATCGGTTTTCCGGCTCGATCGGAATCGTATTCGTCACAATCACTTCCTCAAGACAACCATTGGACAGACGTTCGATCGCAGGCGGGGAGAAAACTGCATGGGTCGCACAAGCATACACTTGACGAGCACCATGTTCTCTTAATACCCGTGCGCCTTCAGTAATTGTCCCCGCCGTATCGATCATGTCATCGACCAACACTGCTGTTTTGCCTCGGACATCGCCCACCACATTCATCACTTCTGCAATATTATGCGCTTGACGACGCTTGTCAATAATGGCCAAGGGTGCGTCTCCAAGACGGGATGCAAATGCACGGGCACGGGCAACTCCGCCCACATCGGGCGAAACCACAACGAGATCCTCTAGATTTTTGCTTTTGATATATTCGACAATCGTTGGAGATCCATAGACATGATCCACCGGAATGTCAAAATATCCTTGAATCTGAGAGGAATGCAAGTCCATAGCAATGATCCGATTTGCCCCAGCTTTTGTTAAAAGATTTGCGGCCAGTTTTGCGGTGATTGACTCGCGTCCTGCGGTTTTACGATCGGCACGGGCATAGCCGTAGTAGGGTAACACCGCCGTAATTTGTCTCGCTGATGCCCGTTTGCAGGCATCAATCATAATCATCAACTCCATTAGATGATCATTTACTGGACGACAAGTCGGCTGCATGATGTAGACATCACATCCACGGATCGATTCTAAAATCTGAACATAAATCTCACCATCAGCAAAACTCTTCCGAATCATAGGAGTGAGTTCAATACCTAGATAACGGGCCACCTCATTGGCCAACAGCAGATTCGAGGATCCTGCCAGAAGGCAGAGACGGTTGTTGTCAGATGACATTACCGGAGCAGTCGGGAAAGTCAAAGTTGCAGAACGAATCACATCAAGCCCTCAAACGCTTTGAACGCAAAGTTAGCATCGGGATTTAGGGAGTCCCAGATGATGAAATAAATACATGAAAAGCCAAAATCTAAAAAATCTAAAAACAGACCGATATAAAGGAGATTGATTTTAGCGCGAAATTGTCAGCGCGATATTATAACCCGACAAAAGTAGGATATTCTCCTCCAGCGATCGAGCCTTTCAGTGTATTCTGACAATTCCTCATAGATCTTGCCGTACAAAAAAATTCTCGAATCAGAGATAAATATAGATTGTAAAAAATCAACCGCTTGGCCTAGAGACCTAAATGACCTAGAGACCGATAAGATGCTGAGGAGTGTTCGTGAACCCAGGGAAATAAAGTTATGACATTAATCGATCGTATTAGCGAAAATATTAAAACGGCCATGAAAGCCAAGGATAAAATCCGGCTAGAAACATTTCGTAGTATTAAGAAAGTGCTGATCGAAAAAGAAGTTAGCGTTCGTCCCAGTGGTCAAACTGAACTGACTCCTGAGCAAGAAATGGATGCCCTGGTGATGATCTCAAAACAGCGCCGAGATTCAATAGAGCAGTACACCAAAGCTAACCGTCTGGACTTGGCAGAGATTGAAGCCTTGGAACTAGCCATCATTGAAGAATTTTTGCCGTCTCAGCTTTCGGATGATGAAATCGCTGCTGCGGTCGATGCCATTATTGCCAAAGTGGGAGCGACTAGCGCCAAGGATCTGGGCAAAGTGATGGGGCCAGCCATGCAACAGATGAAGGGGAAAGCCGACGGTAAAAAGGTTCAGGATGCCGTGAAGTCCAAGCTCAGTTAAGACAATATTTGGATAATACTTGCTGAATCCGATCGTCTATGAGTGCGGACTCGTGAAATTAGGATCTACCGCACTCACAAAAGCCGTTCCAAACCTAGTGCAAAGCAGTAAACTTGGATAGATTTTAAAAGTCCCCTCGTATCTATGCAACCACCGATTCCGACTGGCACCGTCCTACAAAACCGCTATCGCTTAATCAACCTGCTCGGTCAGGGCGGCTTTGGTCGTACTTATCTGGTGGAAGATCAGGGTCGCTTTAATGAATTATGTGCTCTCAAAGAGCTGACACCTCCACAAACGGGCTATGGCTTGGGCAAATCAAAAGAACTGTTCCAGCGCGAGGCTCAGATTCTTTATCAAATTGAACATCCCCAGATCCCGAAGTTTCGGGCGATGTTTGAGGAAGATCAGCGATTGTTTTTGGCGCAAGATTTTGTTGAAGGCAAGACTTACCGAGAGATTTTGGACGATCGTAAGAGCCGAGGATTTGTGTTCTCAGAACAGGAAGTTGTGCAATTAATGCAGCAAGTGCTTCCGGTGCTGTCGTATCTCCACGAAAAAGGAATTATTCACCGCGACATTGCGCCGGACAATATGATTCTGCGCGATCGGGATAATCTCCCAGTCCTGATTGATTTTGGCGTTGTCAAGGAAATTGCGACTCGTCTTCAGCAAAGTAGCACCAATCACCCTCCAACCACTGTGGGCAAGTTAGGCTATGCACCTATTGAACAAATGCAAACGGGCAATGCTTATCCCAATAGTGACCTTTATGCCTTGGCCGTATCGGCGATCGTATTGTTGACTGGGCGAGAACCTCAAGAAGTCTTAGATGACAACACGATGACCTGGAACTGGCAGCGTTGGTGTCAGGTGTCGCCGGGATTTGCCCAGGTGATTAATCGAATGCTCAGCATTACGCCAAATCAGCGCTATGTCTCAGCGACCGCCGTAGAGCAAGCCCTGGCTGGTCGATCCAGTGCGGGGGTCCAGCAAACGATCGCGCCGAATGAAGCACCCAATTCACCATCTCGACCTGTGATCCCGTCGTCTGTGGCAACTATTGCGGTAGTCCATGACAATGACGAGAGCTTAGAGCCTCGGCCTAGGAAACGATCGCCCAATGCCATTCCTGAACGTACAACGCTATGGGACGATCCCTGGGCGATCGCATTAATCGGGATCGGGTTGGCATCATTGGCTGCGATCGGGATTTGGGCCTTGCGTCGTCCATCTAGACCTGAAATCGTCGTGTCACCTGAAGTCACCGTCGCCCCGATCGCTCCCACTCTCAAACCCAGCATTAAACCCACTCCCAAACCCATCATCAAGCCCTCTGAAATTAGCGAGAGTCTAGACATCACACCAGATAAACCCACTAGCCGTAGTGGAAAATTGACCGCAAATCAAACTCTTACCCTGAACTTTGCGGCTAAACAAGGACAAACTTTAGATGCTGCTATTAGCGGTGAAGGTGTCCTGATGACTTTAACTCGTCCTGATGGGCAACTATTGGGCGATCGGGCCAAGCGGGTTCCAAGTTGGGTGGGTGAACTGCCGTTAACCGGAGATTATAGTATCCAGCTCAAAACCGTCAGAGATGTTGAAAAATCAGATTACAAAATTGATTTAAAACTGGTCGATCCGGTTAAACCAACCCCGCCCCTAACCCCAATTACTCCCACACCAATACCGCAGCCGGAGAATCCAGAGCGTGTTTTATTCCAACCCGGTACAACGACAAGCGTGATGTCAGGTAGCGCTAATGGCCAACAAGTCAAACGCTATATTATCGAAGCGAAAGCCGGACAGTCGATGAGTATTACGCTTCAGGGTGCAAAATTCAATCTCCTCGGGCCATCCGGCAGTCCCGTTCCTGACGCAAGCAATCAATCAGCATGGCGGGGGTTCCAGTTACCAGGTGGCGACTATCAAGTCGAGATTGTCACGACAACCCCGGCCAACTACACTCTCTCTGTAACGGTTCAATAGAACTACTCGCCTGTCGGTAATGATGAGCGTTTTGAAGTTACGAATTCATTATAATTAGACCAACATGCCTTCACTTTTTGTCGTCGGAACTGATACGGATGCGGGTAAAACAGTACTGGTAACAGCTCTGTTTGCCTATTGTCAAAAATATGTGCCCGATCGATCGGTGGCACTCCTCAAACCCATACAATCCGGCAGCGGCGATCGGGAACTCTACCAGCGGCTATTTAAGCTCAATCAGACTATCGATGAAATTAATCCACTTTATTTCACAGAGCCTTTGGCCCCACCTATTGCAGCAGCCCTAGAGCAACGGCATGTCGAAATTGAGCAGGCTTGGACTACCTATCAGTCTCTAACTCAGCGTTATGACTGGGTTTTGGTGGAAGGGGCAGGAAGTCTTGGCTCTCCCATGACCGGGCAGACGACTGGGGCAGATCTCGCAGCAGATTGGCGGTTACGCATCGTCATTGTTGTGCCGGTCAAACTTGGGGCGATCGGGCAAGTTGTGGCGGCGGTGGCACTGGCCGAACGATCGAACCTCCAAATTCTAGGCATTGTCCGCAGTTGTCTTGTACCTTGTAGCGATCAGGAGATTGAGAATTGGGCCAGTCAAGATTTAATTGAAACCTTAACTGGGATTCAGGTCTTGGGGACATTGCCCTATTTACCTGATTCAGGAGACATCGCGGCTCTAGCTCAAGCGGCATCTAACTTAGATTTAGAACTCTTGATGCCGGGACTCACATAATCCAAGCTCAGTATCCAAGCTCAGTCAAATTAAAATTAAATAGCCCTCACATCATTGATTGAATCTGAGGGCCATTTAATTGAGTTTAATATAGTTATCTCTACAGAACTTTTGCCCGCATTAATGCGATTGGAAGTGCCGCTAGCTTACGACGAGTTGACACATAGGCTCTCTTGTTGAATACATCATATCCATTGCGCTCGATCGAGCCCAAGATCCAACTGTAGGTCATGGATGCTGCCCAAACAGGCCACCGAGCATCTTCACTTAGATAGGAAATTCCTCGATCGGCTTCCACAAAGACCTTGCGTGCCCGATCGATTTGGAACTTCATCAACGCTCGCCAGCGATCGTCCACCACGCCATTCATTAAATCTTTTTCAGAATAATTAAATCGATCTAAATCTTCCAAGGGTAAATAAATACGACCGCGTTGGCGATCTTCACCTACATCGCGCAGAATATTTGTCAATTGATTGGCAATCCCAAGGGCAACGGCTTCCTTCTCTGGAAGATAGGGAGGCTTATAGCGATTCCATGGCGCATTCACGCTGGATTCATCAATCCCCATAATGGTCGTGGACATCAATCCGACGGTTCCAGCAACTCGATAACAATAGAGTTGTAGCTCTTCGTAGGTCTCATAGCGATTACGGTACAGATCCATCCGCTGACCTTCAATCATCTCGCGAAATGGCTGGATGTCTAGGTCATACTGTTCAATGGTATCGACCAACGCGACATCAAAATCATCGTGGGGCTTCCCTCGGAATAGGTCATTCAAACGATCGCCCCAGTCATCAAGGGTCGCATTAGTAGTATTACCTGCATCAGATCCGTCTACCAGTTCATCGGTTCGGCGACACCAGACATAAATAGCCCAGATCGCCCGCCGTTTCGGGGCAGACATCAACATTGTTGACAAATAAAAACTCTTGGCAAAGTCTGCGGTGACCTGACGGCAGGACTCGTAAGCGGTCTCAACAGACGCTAAAGATTTTTTCACACGCGGGGATTCAGGCAATTGCAGCATTCCAATCCAATGGGGAAAGTTAAGCAAAAAACAGTCAATTCATCATCTCACGGATTCTATACGGAAGGCAGTGAGATGTGTATTGATACAACAAAGTTAAATAAATGGGCTTAGTAAACGGCTTCTTTTGTCGTCAAAACCAGTAGTAGCCTACTCGGAAGCCTAGACTAGACTTGTCGCTATTATACGTTACAAGTTGTTACAAGCAACTTGAAGGTTATGAATAAACGAGATCTGGACTTCTAAATGACCCTTGTTAGCTTTAAAGAATTTAAAGAAAGACGACTCTATAGAGACTACCCAGTTATTTGGAGCATTTAATACAAAAAAGAATCAAGCCGAAGCCTGATTCTTTTTCGAGGATACTTCCTATTGATGAGGGCGAGCGAGGGGACTTGAACCCCCGGATGGCGGCACCACAAGCCGCTGCCTTAACCAC
>JAJAYH010000008.1 GCA_026786325.1 Alkalinema sp. CAN_BIN05
ATATCTAATGATGCTAATAGTAAATAGCTTGGACTTGTGGATTGAACGAGTTGTAATGATTTTGCTAAACGATCGACGGATATGCGATCGCCTTTCATATGGAGCATTGAGGCTTGAGTTAATGCTGAAAGTGTTTTGTGAGTGGATTGAATAACAATATCTGCGCCTGCTGATAAAGCTGCGATCGGTAAGGCTGGGTGAAACTGAAAATGTGCGCCGTGAGCTTCGTCTACAATCAATGGTAGATCATACTGATGAATCAAATTTGCAATCGTAACAACATCGCTACACACACCATAATAAGTTGGATTGACGATTAGAACTGCTTTAATTTTACAATTGCTAGCGAGATGATTTGCTATTGTGTCCACTGCAACACCATGAGCAATGCCTAATCGTTCATCGTACTCTGGCATCATGAACACGGGATTTGCACCTGAGAGAATCAATCCTGAAATTACCGATCGATGAACATTGCGGGGCACCAATACTGAATCGCCAGGATTACACACCGCCAAAATCGATGCAATTACGCCAGCAGTTGAACCATTGGTCAGGAAGAAAGCCCGATCGCTTCCCCAAGCTTCTGCGGCTAAGGTTTCAGCTTCTGCAATTACGCCATCCGGTGCAAACAAATTATCGAGTTCTGGTAATTCAGGGAGATCGGCCTGAAAGATGGCCTCGCCCCACCAGGTTTTTAACTTAGGATCAATTCCTTGGCCTTTATGATGACCGGGAGTATGAAATGGAACATTCTCAGATTGGGCTGAAGTGCGGAGACGATCGGCGAGAGGCGTTTGAAATTGGTCTGAATTCATGGGACCAATGTAAATGGTATTAAACAATATTTATCAAGATTGATAACTATTCAAACTTTCAAGAACTCCCAAAAGAGTGAGCCTTCGGTGCCCAGAAATTGCATTAATCCCCATCGTACGTCATTAGGGGATTTTGCAAAGAGATTGAGCATTGCACCAATCAATTCTATAGTTGTTAATCGATCAGATAGAAATCCTGACCACTGCGAGGTTTTCAAAGCAAAGAATGTCTCAAAAAAATGATTGAGTTGTGCTTCATCAAACCGCATTAACTTTTCTAATCCAAACCGATAAAGGTAATATTTTCGTAAACAATCGTCTGGCCAAAGTCCCTTCCATCCGGCTTGAGCAATTTCATAGGGAGATGCTGTTTCAGATTGAATTGCAGCGGCAATGGCTATTGCTAAGTCCGGTGCCCGTCGCAATTGTGCACCAATGGAGTACCCGGATGCTGGATGGACCATACTGGCCGCGCCTCCAAAAGCTACGATCGGTTGGTCAAAACTTGGCATTGGCAAATTCATTGGGAATAAACAGCGTTCAATATAGTGTTCTTCTAGGACTTCAATTCCTCGTGATTTAAGCCGACTTCGCAACCGCCGTTCTAGTACATCCAACCCGATCGCTGGAGCTGATGATAACGATGTTTCTTCAACGAAATAAAGGTCATCGCCAAATCCCATGGCATACAGAAATGTTGGCGAATTCTGTTTACGATCGTTCTCTGAAAGATGATCGCTCCCGAAGTCCATCAACACCATTTGGTTGTCATGGACGGGCGGCGAACTGAACCGTCCCATAATTCCATAGGCGGCTTGATACGCGATCGTAGGGTCGCCTTTGCGTTTAATAAAAACAGGTTTGTAGCCGCTGGCATCCACGACAATGCGGGCTTGTAGAACATCTCCAGAGGTCAGGGTAACGCTGGAATGCGTGGCTTGATGTTCAATTAATTTGGCATTACCTTTGACCCAAGAAACACCAAATTTTTCACAGATGTCCAAAAAATGCTGTTGAAATTTTGTCTTGTCAAAAAAACTATAGGTCCGCTCATGCTTAACTTCGCCCTTTGAGAAATAGGACACACAATCAGTCCAAGAATGCCCTAATAAGTGCGTTAGACCCAGTAGTTCTAATTCATCACGCCAAATTCCATAGGTATTGGGCCAAATGGTATTGAGGGGCGTTGCAGTCAACCCTTGGACTTTTAATCCTTGCTCTGCTAATGCCGATGCAATAATTGTCCCAGCAGGTCCAGCTCCGATGACCAATGCATCGAAAACCCTTGCATCATTTGCATCTAACACCCTCGGATTCCCCCATGCAGCCTACATCTCAATAAATTATCCCATAAAATGCCACCTGTTGCGATCGGTTTAGGCTCTTATGTATGGTGGTTAGACTACAGTTCAATAAAATCCCAAACTGCACTTCAAAATTAATCTTTAATAAATTCATTCCCTAGAGCCATTTTTGAGAGATGGCAGCAAACAGAAACGCAGCAAAACCTAGTCGATACCAAACAAAGATCCAAGCGGATTGGTTTTTAAGGAAATTGAGTAACCATTTAATTGATAGTAGTGAGAATACGAGGGTTGAAATTGTGCCAATGATCAATGGGATGATCATACTGGATTCACCAATTACATCTTTGGCTTGAGCAAGGGTGGCTATTGTCAACGTCGGGAAGCCCAATAGAAACGAGAAGCGAGCAGCGGTTTCACGATCGAGGCCCAGAAGCAATCCGGTTGTAAGCGTCGAACCCGATCGGGATGCACCGGGAAGAAGTGCGATCATCTGCCCCAATCCGACCAGAATTCCGTCACTACTTTGAAGTTGGTGAAAATTGCGCTTACGGGTACCGATTTTTTCAGCAAGTCCCAGAAGGAGCGCCATCACAATAGACATAATGGCGATAAGAATCGGACTTTCGAGCTTGACTCCCAACTTTTTAAGCAGCAGCCCACCCGCTAATGCGGGGATTGTACCGATGACGATACCAATGAAAATACGCCACTCTTCGCGATGCCAATTTTTCTCCTGGAAGGCGCTCCAGGCTCCACTGATGATAAAAGTGAAGTCTTTCCAAAAGTAGATGAGAACAGCGATGACGCTGCCGAATTGAATGGCATCAATACTGGCCTTAGACCAGCTACCATCTGCTTGCCAATGCAGCAAATCACGGAAAATTATCAAGTGGGCGGTGCTGCTGATGGGGAGAAACTCAGTGATGCCCTGAACTAGGCCCATGAGGAGTCCTTGGAAGACTTGGAAAAGTAAATTAGGCTCAGCGGTCAGGATTAGGTCGGGCATCATATTAAATCAGTCTCTCGATGGAATTTATAGAGTCTATACCTGCGTATTGTGGCAGATCATGAGTGGGCAAGCTTGTATTTAAGCAGGATTTTCGGACGAGATCGGATGGTATCGATAGCTTTTGTGTATGCTATTGTTAAGTAACGTTAATTATATTAAATTAACGCACGTAAGAACTTTATCAAGAGCAATCCCTTGGTTACTTCCTCTGGTTCCCCATCAACGTTTGCGCCCATGAGAGACTCGGCTATTGTGCCGTTATCTGATGAATTTAGGATGGGCGATCGCAGTAGTAGTACGGTGATGAGTAAGTGGGATTATTTATTGGGTGATGGACGTAGTGTGCGTTGGTCGGTGCTGGTCGCTTCGGCGTTTTTGGTATCGGCTCCTGTGTTTGTTCAGGCTCCATTAGTGCGATCGTTGCCCGTTGTGTCGTTGGTTGGGACTATTGTTTGGGTTTGGCTGAGTGTGTATTTGTCCCAGCGATCGGCAACTCGGGTTTGGGGTGAACTCGTTGCAGGGTTTTCTTGGACTTGGCTGTCGGGATCGTTGTATTGGGGTTGGTTGAGAACTGAACCGCTGTGGCATTTGCCGATTGAGGCGCTGGGATTGCCATTTGCAATCTTGGCCTTGCGAAAAGGTTGGTGTCGGATTGGGGTTTTGTTTTATTTGGGTTCATTGTTTGGCACCGTCGTGACGGATGTCTACTTGCATCTGTTGGATTTGACGGGCGTTTGGCGACGGGTGATGCTGGATCCGACGATGGCGGAGTTTGAGTTTGCTCAGGCGCTAAAATTGATGAATACGCCGTTGGGATATTCATCTGCGGTGATGTTGTTGTCATTGCTGGTCGCTGTTGGGATTTATAGTGTGCGACGACGATCGTTGGCATCGTGGGCTTGTGGCGGAGCGATTTTGAGTACGTTGGTGGTGGATGGGTTGTTTTGGGGTGCGGCGATCGTGGGATCTCGGTAGCGGGATTATTCAAGAAGCTATTGCAGTGAACAAGTCTGGTTTTAGATTCGGGTTAGAATAAAATCTACTAAATTCGTACTACCCTGATCCTGAACCCTATGGTTGCTACTATGCCGACTTTTGAATCCCGTCTCGATCGTTTTTATGGTGAGATTCAGACGGTGATTTTGTCGCGTCAAAATCCGATTACGGTATTGCTGCCTGCGAGTACTGCTGTGAATGCCCATGGAGACTACACCGA
>JAJAYH010000009.1 GCA_026786325.1 Alkalinema sp. CAN_BIN05
AGATTATTCTCAGATTCAATCCAACGCGTTTTTTTACGATCGTGACCTTGAGGCGTTGTCTTATAGGGATTGGTTGAAGCGGGTTTGAGTAGGTTGATTGTGATTTTTTTACTTTTGTTATATTCAACTTGAATATCTTGTTCCGGCGTAAACAATCTAGCGCTCATAAACTCACTACCCAGTAAGCCATTGATTATTTCGAGGCCAGGTTCGATCGGATGATTTTTGACAATTTCTTGGGTTTTATAGCAATAGGTAAAAGACAGCTTCAGTCCCGATTTAAGCAGCACCGCTCTAATCACAATTCGATTCAGCGCAGCGTCTGTTCCGCGATATTTTCCCAAGGTCAATTTAACAAATTCTCGCGTCTTGAGACTTTCGTCTAGCCGTGATATGAATTGTGATTGTGTTTCGATACCCATTTTCTAGCTCAATTAAACATTTAGGCTGCATCGATAATTCTATCTTTGAGCGTCATCCCCCTTACAATTAGATGGGCCAATCTAGAAATTAAATTCAGTGTCCCAATCCCGACGCATCATGCCATCGACTCCTTTAAAATCAGCTAATTGGTCTCTCGCGGATCTCCCTGGATTGACTCAAACGGATCTTAATCGTTTAGCCGAACTCGGCATCACCACGACCTTTGGACTATTGCGTCAAGCTGCAACTAAACCGGGTCAAACGATTTTAGCTGAGCGATCGGGAATCCAGTTACGCCACCTTCAAAAATGGGTAGCCTTAGCCGATCTAGCCCGTGTACCAACGATCGGTTGTCAATTTTCAGGACTCGTTCTGCATGCGGGAGTTGCGACCCTTAATCAATTGGCACTGATGCCCACCGGACAACTTCATCGACAAACCCTAAAGCTTCAAGTGGCGACCTTTCAAAGTTCCGATCGATGCCCAGATGCTGGACAAATTGGAGTTTGGATCCAGCAAGCAAAACTCTTAACTCAACGCTCATAACCCAACAGCGACATTAATCTAGAATTCTCGGTTATTCATTAATTTGATCAAGAGCCACCATAATCGCGAAATCCGCGTCAGTCAGTCATTCAGGATACCAAAACATCCCTTTAATCCCTTCTGGATCTGGGACAAATCCCATATTTTTATAAAAAATCACCACTTGAGGATCCGCAAACAAGGTGATATTACTAATGTCTTCATTTCTCAACTTTTTAATCGTGAATTTCATCAGCGCTTTCCCATAGCCTTTACTTTGGTAATCTGGATGCACCACCACATCCCAAATCGTCGCATTAAAAGCATGGTCAGAGGTGGCCCTAGCAAACCCAATCATTCGGCGCTTGACACCACGCTGTTCCCACATTGATGTAACCAAAAAACTGTGCTGCATGGCCTTTTTAACCTTGCGCAATGGGCGACGTGCCCAACCGACCGCATCGCATAACTCTTCTAACTCGTACAGATCGATCTCTCGTTCAGTGCTGAAAAAAATACGGGCTGCCCGATCGTCATCACCTATGACCGTATAGTTCTCAATTGTTGCCGAAGAGGCGGTTGAGACATCGGATAAACCTCCACTGAACAAGCTTTTCCAAAAACCCATGCGGACGCAGCACGAAGCACGAAATGAACTACAACTTATTGTATCTCGGGATGGGGTTGTACAGGGGGTGAATATTATTCGGCGATCGATCTATAATCAAGCCCCGTAAAAAATCGAATATATTCGCCCAGATTAGGGCATTGTAGGGTTGGGACAATTCCAAAAATACAATTTTCGCTATGGCTCTGGGTCTAAAACCAACAACATTGGAACTTCTAAAACGCTTCAATCGGGCGTTTCCACAGTTTTATGAGCAATTTGTCAGCAGTGAAATTCAACTGCAAAATCTTCGCCTTGCCTATCAGCTCTACCGCACTCGTCAAACCATCATTGAGATGAAGCCCGAAGGTACAAAAAGCGCCCTTCACTTTGCTTACCGTAACCAATCTTTTCTTCTCAGCGATATTTTTGGCGTATTGGCGGCCTATGGTCTGACGATTCATAGCTTGAGCCTTTATGGGCAAATTTGTCCGCCGATGCTGGTGTTTATTAAGCTAATTGTTTCCCGTGGTGGCAAAACACTCACCGAAAAAACATCAGAAAACGTCTGTCGGGCCATTCGGGAAGCGTTAGCAGGACGTTTTGAGGTGGAAGAAATGCTGGCCGTCGAATTTAATTTGGACGCAGGATTAGAACAAGTCGAAACTGAATTCTATGTGGATCCTGTTTTTCATCTCCCAGCACTTTTAATCGAAGCCGATAACCAACCGGGTCTTTTTTATAAAGTGATGTATGCGATTTGGCAGGAAGATTTACTAGTGGTGAATGCGAATCTATTGGTATGGCGAGGAAGAACGCGCTTGATTTTGTATTTATTGGGTCCGAATGAAAACTTAATTCCAGAGTATCTAGGTCAAAAAATCGCTGAAGGTATCCGACAACGCTTGCTAGGCCGACAATTTTAGGATTCTAAGAGATTTCAGAATTCCATAATTCAGAGCGTCCCTCATCCGCGTTAGGATTGGATAGTGATGTGAATTGAATTGAACCATGCTGAATCATGATGAAACTAATTGTTCGGGGTGTTGAGCATCATTACGATCGAACCCAACCCAACGACACCGATGAACTGCCTGATCCTAAATTACTTGACGCTAAATGGTCGGAATCGTCTGAACCCATCACCATTGTTTTTATTCATGGCTGGCTTTTAAGTCGAGCTTACTGGCAACCTGTAATCCAACGATTAGAGGGCTTCTCCTGCCTAGCCTACGATTTGCGAGGCTTCGGGAAATCGTTTTCAACGAAACAAACAGCACCGACTCAGCCTCATTTATCCCCTGAAGATTACACGTTGGCGGCCTATGCTCAAGATCTAGAAGAAATTCTCGATAAATTAGGGATTTCACGGGTATGGCTAGTGGGTCACTCGTTGGGTGGCAGTATTGCGCTTTGGACCGCCCACAAAATGGGGAATCGGGTGGCTGGAGTGACTTGTGTGAATGCTGGAGGTGGTATTTATTTAAAAGAAGAGTTTGAGAAGTTCCGTAATGCAGGGCAGCAAATTCTCAAGTTACGATCGCCCTGGATGCTAAAGTTTCCCGGACTTGATTATTTGTTTTCCCGTGCGTCAGTGATTCAGCCCATTGGTCTAGAGCTAGGTCGTCAACGGCTTTTAGATTTTATTATGGCCGATCCGATCGCCGCCCGTGAGAGCTTGCTTAGCTCCACCACAGAGGCTGAAGTTCATCGATTGCCACAGCTTTTGTCAGAATTAACGCAACCTGTTTACTTCATCGCGGGCCAGCAAGATACGATCATGGAGCCTCGGTATGTGAGACACTTAGCCAGTTTTCATGCGCTATTTAAGCATTGCGGAGGGAATGTCTTGGAATTAGATAACTGTGGTCATTTGGCCATGGTCGAACATCCTGATGCTGTAGCTCAACAAATCCGCGACGCGTTAATTCATGAATTCAGTCACAACGTTCGGGTTGAAGCGAGATGAATAGATCTGTACTGTGGATACTTGGACTGGGGCTACTCGTCCGGGGAACTATTGCTGCATGGCTGCCACCGGGCTATGACGAAGCCTACTATTACGTTTATACGCAAAACCCGAACTGGAGCTTTTTTGACCATCCGCCTCTTGTTGCTATTACTACCTCGATCGGGCTGTGGTTGAGTTTTGAGACGGTTTCCCAGTTCACCATTCGCATTGGAACGTTGCTAATTCATACGGCAACTTTGGCGCTTTTGTATCATGCGGCTCGTCGTCTTTTTGATGAACGCATTGGTAAATTGACGTTGATTTTGGCTTCGTTAATTCCAATTTTTATCGTTGCCTTTGGGACATTGACCCTTCCGGATGTGCCGTTGATGTTTTTTTGGGTAGCGGTTCTATGGGGAGCCGTCGAGGAGTTCTTTAGATCTGGACCGTCTGAAAATTACAAGCCTACCTACCGACTGGCGATTATCTCGGTGTTGGTGGGCATGGCTTGTTTGAGCAAATACCACGGATTATTGTTGGGTGCGGGGTTAATCGGATTTTGTTTGACAGCGCCGCCCTTTCGTAAGGCCTTGACCTCGCCTTGGATGGTGTTGGGGCTAGTAGGTTTTGGAATGACGATCGCGCCTGTTGTGATATGGAATGCAAACCATAACTGGGAATCGTTTACCTTCCAAGCGGGACGGAGTGTTCCGGCGACGCAATATAGTATTGTGCGGGCGATCGAAGCCTTGGGTGTGCAGAGTTTATATTTGTTCCCATTCTTGGGTGTGCCATTGATTTGGGTGACGGCCCGATCGATTTTGCAGCAATTACGCAGTCCCTTTAACCGACGACGACGCGAAGTAGAACCGGATTTTCTGCTTAAACAGCGCTTAATTCTGTGGCTAGCGGCTCCAGTGATTTTGATTTTCACATTTGTAGGCGGATATCGTCAGGTCTTACCCACTTGGACGATGCCGGGTTGGTTTATAGCGACGCTGTTGTTAGCCTGTCGTGTGGCAATTTGGCAACAAAAAACACCACATATTACCCGACGTTGGCTGACCGGATGCACGATTGCCATTCCAATTATTTTAGGGATTGCCCTGGGCCATGTTAGTTTCGGAATTGCTCAAAAACCGAGCCAAAATACAGTGTTTGGAGGATTGGTACCGATCGCCTTGGATCCGTCAACTCAACTTCTAGATGTCGTTCAATTGCGCCAAAATTTCCGTAAACAACCCGAAATGGTGAAAGCACTGCGGCAATCGGATTTTGTATTCAGCAATCGTTATCACTTGGCGGGTCACTTTGCTATGGCTCTCGACCCGATTTTCCCTAAGCCTATGACTTGTTTTGACCCTGATGATATGCGTGGTTTTGCGTACTGGTCGCGTAGTGATGATTGGGTGGGCAAGACGGGGCTATACTTAACCACACAAGAGCTACATTTCAAGGAAAATTCTGTGGCGACCTATGGGGAGTATTTTAAAACGGTGAAGAAGATTGGTGAAATTCCCCTCGATCGTGGGGGCTATGAGATCAATCGAATCTATGTCTACCAAGGTGTGGAACTTCTAAAACCTTTCCCACGTCCGTTGCAAAATAGTCAAGGAGCCTAAGATTGGTCTACATTACTTTAGGAATACCCTTAGGAATAATTAGAATGTCTTGGATGGGAATTATGCGATCGCATTGGACCATGACTCAATTTAGAACCGGATTAACTCGAACATTACTTGTGCTACCACTATTGGCCCCGATGTCAATTGTTTCCGCTGCGCAGGCCCAAGTAACCCCCACACAAGTGGCAATTTTGGTGGAGGCGTTTCGTGATATTGCGAAGCAGTCCACCAGTAAGCCGAAAACGCTTCACAGTGATTGGCGGATCAGTGAACGGAATATTGGACCTTGGTCAAAGCAATGTCTTCAAAGGGAGCTGACTCCCCAAGACTTCGATCGGGATCCTGAGACTGTGACCAAAATTGTGACATGCGTTGTTAATGGCATATTTAAGACTGAATACCAAACGGCTAACAATGATGAAGCGTTAGCAATTCGTCGCGTGTCATCTTGGTGGCGTACGGGTGATGCAAATACCTACGAGATACCCGAAACTGTCATTTACGCCGATCGGATTCTCAAAGCTTATCAAAAGCGAAATGGGGGCAAAGCCTTCGCCACGAATTCCGGCGAGAAATCTTCAACAAGTTCGATCGGGGCAACTCCGGTTGAGATGAAGGTTGCGGAGAAAAAGCCTGTTAACAAAATCACAAAGCCAACAGAGGCTAAAAAAATTGCAACGATCGTTCCGGTAAGTGCGGGTCGAAGTACTGTTTACGATCGATATATGCAAGCCGGCTACCAAGCTAATGAGAAAAAGGATTCTTCCAAAGCCTTGCTATTTTTCCGTCGTGCTTTGGATGAGCGCCCCAATGACAATTATGCGACGACTGCCATTCAGAATACTGAATCGAAGTAGTTAAATAGTTAGCTTCCGTATCTTTCAATTCAGTGAACTCCATCCTTACTAATATGTTCAAATCTCTACTGCCATCTTTAACTGTCGTGAGCTTGGCGATCGTTGGTTCAATGTCGCTGACTCAGAGTGTCATGGCCGTCACTTGGGTTAAGGTTACGGAAAATGCTGCAAAAGACGGATTCTTTATTGATACGGATTCAATCCAGAAAAAAGGACAAACCGTTAGCTATTGGGAATATCGTGAATTTGTTGAACCCAATAATGCGTTTCTTGAAAATGATGTTGCTAAACCGTTGTATGGCGTTGTGATTCGATGGTCTGCTGATTGTGGTGCGAAGACCCAACGTTTACGTCGCGTAAATGCGTTTACTAGTAACCGAGACCTGATTCAAAAGTTTGAATACGGTGAAAAAGGTACACTTAATCAGCCCCGGCCTGGTAGTAGCGGTTATGAAGTTTTGGACATGGCTTGTAATCCACAAAAGTTAGACCAACCTAAAATTACGCCTAAACCAGAGGCTAAGCCCGAACCCAAGACCGTCAAAATTCCCTAACGAGTGAGACCGAGGTATAGTTCTCCGACTTGAGGATCATTTAGAAGATCGATTCCTCGGCCTTCAAATCGATCGCGGCCCGATTCAAGAACATAGCCGCGATCGGATATTTGTAATGCTTTTTTGGCGTTTTGTTCGACTAATAAAATCGCCATGCCCGATGCTTTTATTTCTTGAATTTGTTCAAATACTGCTTGCACCATCAAAGGCGACAATGCGGCAGAAGGTTCATCGAGTATTAATAATTTGGGTTGAACCATTAGCGCTTTGGCCATAGCCAATTGTTGCCGTTCGCCACCCGAAAGCGTCCCGGCCCGTTGCTTCCGTCGTTCGCCGAGTTTCGGGAACCGATCGTACATTCCTTGTTTTAATTTTTTTGTGGGTGTATTGCTGATGTATGCGCCCATGTCTAGGTTTTCTTCGACGGAGAGCGATCGGAATACATTGGCAATTTGAGGAACGTAGCCAACACCTTTAGGTACAATCCGATCGGGTTTGAGTCCGGTAATAGATTCGCCATTAAAAACAATGGTTCCGGTGTGAGGCGTAATCAGTCCGAAGATGGCTTTGGCGAGGGTTGATTTCCCGGCTCCGTTGGGTCCGATGATGGTGACGAGTTCGCCCCTGTAGACTTTAATGCTGATTCCTTGGAGAATGTCTACGTCTTTGATGTAGCCTGCATGGACGGATTCGACGGAGAGCAGCGGGGTGGTCATGGATTTGGCGAATGGGGTGAAACTCAGTTAGCGGCATTATACAAGAGATTTCTTAGCTTACGGAGTCGTAGAAAACAGGAGCTTGATCGACTGACTTATGTTGGGGGGTGCCGATCGACTTCTACCCAGAGTGTTCTAGCGTTAATCAATTGAGGACGATTCATTTTGAGGGCATCAATGGTAAGGAATGAGG
>JAJAYH010000010.1 GCA_026786325.1 Alkalinema sp. CAN_BIN05
GTACTAGTCGATATTCCAAAGGATGTGGGCGCAGAGCAATGTGACTATATGCCTGTCAAACCCGGCGACGTTAAGCTGTTGGGTTATAGACCTTCAGTTGATTTAGATTCCCATCTCTGTACGCAGGCATTGGACTTAATCCGTGAAGCCCAGAAACCGCTGTTGTATGTGGGAGGGGGAAGTGTTGCGGCTAATGCTCATGGTGAAGTTGCACAATTAGCGGAACGGTTTTCCTTGCCTGTGACAACGACGTTGATGGGGCTGGGTGCGTTTGATGAGCATCATCCATTGTCCGTAGGGATGTTGGGGATGCATGGGACGGCTTATGCCAACTTTGGTGTAACGCAATGTGATTTGTTGATTGCAGTAGGGGCTAGATTTGACGATCGGGTCACAGGCCGTTTATCTGGATTTGCGCCGGATGCGAAGATTATTCATGTCGATATTGACCCAGCAGAAATTGCTAAAATCCGTCGTCCAGATGTCGCAATTGTGGGAGACGTGAAGCTGGTTCTTCAGGAAATCTTGGCTCAATCTAAAGACGACAAGGTTGATCCTGATCAAACTCGAGCATGGCGCGATCGGATTGATATCTGGAAAGACGACTATCCAATGGTTGCTCCCCATTACGGGGATCAACTTTCTCCTCAGGAAGTCATTGTCGAAGTCGGGTCTCAGGCTCCCAATGCCTACTACACCACCGATGTTGGCCAGCATCAAATGTGGGCCGCTCAGTTTTTGAAAAATGGTCCGCGCCGTTGGATTTCCAGTGCAGGACTAGGTACCATGGGCTATGGGATTCCGGCGGCTATGGGTGCTAAGACGGCAGTTGGGGATGCTGAACAGGTGATTTGTATCAGTGGGGATGCGAGTGTTCAGATGAATATTCAGGAACTTGGAACCCTGAAACAGTATGGCATTGCGGTCAAAACCATTGTGATTAACAACGGCTGGCAGGGCATGGTGCGGCAGTGGCAGGAGCGCTTTTATGGGGAGCGGTATTCTTCATCCCGAATGGAGCCGTCGATGCCCGATTTGGTCAAGCTGGCCGAGGCTTATGGGGTGAAGGGAATGCGAGTGACGCATCCAAGTCAGTTGAAGGCGGCGATCGCGGAAATGTTGGCCCATGATGGTCCGGTGTTGATGGATGTCCAAGTTCGTAAGAATGAAAACTGTTATCCCATGGTGGCTCCGGGTAAGAGTAATGATGAAATGTTAGGGCTGCCTGAACCGAAGTCTCGATAACGGTGACTTAAGAAATCCTAATGCTGGCTGCGATCGGAGTTACTACCGAATTTCAGTTATGCATTGGGATTTTTTGTAAGATCCTAAATCAATTTAAATATGGATATCCAGAATGACTAAGCGATTTCATACCCCAGCGACCAAGTTTTTGATTGGCTACAAAGCGGTGAGTGCGATTCTTTTGTTTTGCTTTACCCTAGTGCTACTGTTCACTTGGCGGCGGTATGAACTATTGTCTGACTATGCAGACGAAGCCCATGGACGAGCGGTGACAATGGTGTTGTCGCAAGCGTTGAATGCTCAGCCGAACAGTTTGCAATTTGGCTCGATCGCAACTTTCTTGTATGGAATGCTGGCGGGAGTCGAGGCCGTTGGGTTGTGGTTCCATAAAACTTGGGCAGAAGCATTGGTATTAGTTACGGTGGCGCTGAGTTTGCCGATCGAAGTCTTTGAATTAGCGCATCATATGACCGGAATTAAGTGGCTGATTTTTGTGATTAATATTGTAATTTTTTGGTATGTGCTGAAGCAATTTAGAGCTAATATTGCAAAGCATCATTAATTTTTCTTGTATTTCGATCGTACTGACTTGATGATCGTATTAGGTAGTTCAACAATATGAACGATCGTCTCGTCATGCTTGTGATCATCAAAAACAAAGTCTAAAACGCCCACAGTATAAACCGGACTCAGTTCAAAATCCCACTCACCTTTGAGCGCCTGTTCCTGAATTGGAAAGGTTGCATAATAAACGCTTCGGTCCTTGAAAAAATTTTGCTTTGCTTTTTGAATTTCTACAATGAACCGCTCACCATTTTCCGCTTGACAGTAAATATCAAAGATAGCCTTACGATCGATTTGTGTATTTCCTAAATTCTCATTATTTTTGAAAGATAGATCTCGAATTTGATGATGATCAGGGAGAAGCGTATTGAGGAAATCGATCAGCAAGTCTTTGTTTGGCTCAGTCCCGAAGACACGTTTAAATCCAAAGTCTGTGAGTAGACTGATGTATTTATCTTGGAGGTACATGGCAATCGATGGATAAAGTTTTACGTTCTAGTATAGAACCCTTGACTCCCAGCATCAACATTGGCCGATCGGAAGTGTTTGAATACGATCAGACTTCCACAAAACCAAATAGGATGAAGGTAAAACTCGATCGGTTGTGTGGATTCATTATTAGCGGCTGGAGCGATCGGTATCTGAACAATATTGCTGAGCTTGTGACACAAATTCCTGCGCAGAGTTCAATACGATTTCTGCCTGTTGTCGAGTCAGGAAGATTGTCTCCTCGTAGTCACTGAGTTGTCGTAAATCGTAGCCATCAGTCAAAGCACGAGCCATTTCGATCGGTAGTTCTCCTGTTTTGATGAAATGTAAACCAAACTGTTGAATGGTTCCTTTGTGGGTTTTACTGGTAATACTTTTAACTTCAAGGAGCGCTTGACTGGCATGATACATGGCGTAATAAGCACGCGAAATGCAAGCACGGTGACGATCGTTGTCTAGAAGAAGCTGAGCAGTCTCAAGTTCATCTTGGGCAAGTTGCAGCAATTGTGGAATTCTGCTCATAGAATAATTCCTTCGCGCCGAATGTTTTCTAGAAGTGGGGTGGGGCGATTTTTGTAATCGGTTTCAGAGACGGGGACGATCGAAATTAACTCATTGTATTTTAGATTTAAATCTGTTTTTAACGCACTCAGACGGAGAATCTCATCACCAGGGGAGATCTCGCCTTTTAAAATAAGTAGAATATCGATATCGGAATCAGCAGTTGATTCGTGGCGCGCTTGAGAACCAAAAAGAATCAGATTACTTAACCGATCGCCATAGAAATTCCTCAGCGCCTCTTGTAGCTCTTGAAGGATTGGTGAAATGTTTTGCGGTGCGGTTTTCATCATGACAAGCGATCGGTTGATGAATCCATTTTAGTCGATCGGACTTCCACAAAATCAAATGATCGCCAATCTCCTACGAACCCGCCTCAATTGCATTTTTCAAAATTTTCTCAAACCAAACCTCAACCCGATCGCCCATCGCCTCCAACGAATAGAACTCCTCCGCATGACACCGACATCGATTCCGACGAATCGTCCCCACCTGCCCGATCGCATTAGTCAACGCCGCCACATCATCCGCCGCCACCACAAACCCCGTTTCCCCCGATCGGACAATCTCCGCCGGACCACCGCGCCCATACGCCACAACAGGCACACCACAGGCCAACGCCTCGATCGCCACATTGCCAAATGCCTCAACCCATTTCGGAGTCATAATCAATGCCTTTGCTGGAGCCATCGCGATCGCCAGTTCAGCCGTCGGTAAGAATCCTTGATACTCAACTTTCGCATTTGGATAGCGACGTAAAATATCATTCCAGTATGTTTCATCCTGAATCACACCCCAAACCTTCAACACAGCCCCCAAAGAATCGATCGCCGCTACTGCATCTTCTAGCCCTTTCTCCGGCGCAATCCGTCCCACCCAAGCATAAAAATCTTCAGCCTTCTCACAAAATGGATATAACGACAAATCAAATCCATTCATTAAACAATGGGCAAAATCCAATCCATCTTTAAAACTTTCTCCCTGGACTTTACTATGCACTGCGATCGTATGGGGATAGGACGAAGCCACCGACGTAATGATCTGATCCATCGCATCAGAAAGAGAACCCATACTGACTAAATGCCCAATAGGTGTTGTAAAAAATGGCGTGAGATAAAACGGCAGCCAATCATAGGCAAAATTAACAATCACGTCATAGTTCATTTGCACCGATCGGGCGTAGTCCCACATATTCGACAACACAGAATCCTGCGGCATCGTGACCAATGCATCGCGGCCTTGACTTTGGGCAATAATTTGTAAATTCCCAGCAATCTCAACCACCGAAAACCCATCCAATTGCGACGTTTCTGGTGCGACTACTGTAATGTGATGGCCTGCATTCATAAGCGCGATTGCCAAATTCTTTAGCGTCAGTTCGACACCACCGCCCAGCCCCGTCCCCAGCGCACCGACAGAAGTAGAGACAAACAACAATTTGAGCGATCGCATACAGGCTATCCAATTCATTCGGGACTTACCGCGCAATCATACAGGTTCACTTCCCTCGGTGCAATTGTTCTGAGATCATCGTCGTACACCGAGTCAATTGCTTTAGTCCAAAAATAGATCCTCGAATCAGTCGTAAAGCCGCCCTCGGACGCAGTACAAAAGCACGAGCCAGCTCTATCGGTTTCAGCCGACCATTGAGATCAAACACCTGCGATAAATCCGGCAAGTCTCCCACAACAGCATCACTCACCGCTCGAACCACGCTCACCCCAATTCCCCGTTGCTGTATAAACTCCAAAATCCATATACTTTCCATATCCACTACATCACAATTAGTCTCAGTATTCAGTAATTGTTTATCCGCCGATTTTGTAATTACGTTATCGATCGTTACGGCATTCCAATTTATAAACTTATACCCAATATCAAGATAATCACATTGATATTCATTTCCCGATCGATCGCAACACATTTCATAACAGCCCATTTGCCCCACCACGGCATCATTCGTCAATCCCCCACACAATCCCAAAACAATCACCTGAGTCACGCCCCATAACCGATCGGATTCCTGCTCAAGAAACGCCTTAACCGCAGGCCCAGCCGGAATAGCTAGAACTGGTAAAATAGGCTTAGACTGCGATTTGTTCAATCCGTCCATAACTGCTTTAAATTCTGCGCCCTGTGGGACTAGGATAAGTATTGTCATGACAAATTTTTATTAATACATTAAAACGATGAAAGCTTTTGTTACAGGCGGTTCAGGATTCATTGGGACTAATTTAATTCATTTACTTCTAAATCAAGGCTTTGAAGTCCGGGCCATGGTTCGTTCTAGTAGTCGTATTTCCCATATTAAAACCCTTCCCGTCGAACTTGCCTATACTGATTTGAATTCACCCCGTTTAGCATTTCACTTAGAAGGTTGTGATGTATTGTTTCATGTTGCGGCTCAGTATTCCCTTTGGCAATCCGACATAGATCTCCTTCAGCAATCCAATGTCCTCGGCACTCGCAATCTCCTAGCCGCTGCCAAACAAGCCGGAATCCAGCGCACCGTCTACACTAGCTCCGTCGCAGCGATCGGTCTCAATCCCAATCTAGCTCAAGGCCAGTTCACCGACGAATCGTACCAATCCAAACCTGAAAACCTAATTGGTGCATACAAACAATCCAAATATTGGGCCGAACAAGAAGCGATCGCAGCCGCAAATTCAGGTCAAGATATTGTCATTGTTAACCCCACAAGTCCGATCGGGCCTTGGGATGCAAAACCTACGCCCACGGGAGAAATTACATTACGATTTCTACGTCGCCAAATGCCAGCAACGGTTGATACTGGCTTGAATTTTGTCTCCGTCGAAGATGTCTGTTGGGGCCATTTGCTTGCATTACAAAAAGGAATCGCAGGCGATCGATATATACTCGGCCATCAAAATCTAACCTTACGAGCCTTTTTAAACCGTCTATCCGATTGCACAAACATTCCCGCACCGCGTTTGCAAATTCCCCACTGGCTCCCGATCGCCGCTGCCTGGATTGATGAAACGGTATTAACTCAATTTGGAAAACAGCCTACGATCGCCCTAGATAGTGTGCGGATGTCACAACAAAAAATGTATTACAACTCAGCCAAAGCAATCAATTACCTTGGCTTACCGCAAACAGATCTGAATGCCGCGATCGAATTAGCGGTGAAATGGTATCGCGATCGAGACTATTTCTAAAACATGTCTGAACTCTAGACTCGTTCTAAATTCTAGAACTGCTTCAAGAATCGCAAATCACTCGTATACAACCGACGAATATCATCAATTTGATGCATCACCATTGCCAATCGCTCAACCCCAAAACCCGCCGCAAAGCCCGTATAAATTTCCGGATCATAACCAACGGATTTCAATACGTTTGGGTCCACCATTCCACAACCCAAAATCTCCAGCCAGCGCCCCTTCCACATAACATCAACCTCTGCCGACGGTTCCGTGAATGGGAAGAAACTTGGGCGGAATCTCACCTCAATGTCATCGCCCAACAATTCCTGTAAAAACACCTTAATCGTGCCCTTCAAATCATTAAACGTCAGACCCTCATCCACCGCCAAAATCTCAACTTGATGGAATACCGCCGAATGGGTCGCATCTACCGTATCGCGGCGATAAACTCGACCAGGAACCACAATCCGAATCGGTGGATCATTGTTTTCCATATATCGAACTTGCACCGTAGACGTATGAGTCCGCAGCAAAGTCCCATCGGTCAAAAACAATGTGTCCTGCATATCCCGCGCCGGATGGTCAGCCTGGAAATTCAATGCCTCAAAATTGTAATAGTCCGTTTCCATCTCCGGCCCTTCCGCCACCAGATAGCCCAACCCCACAAAAATATCCAGTACATTATCAATCGTGCTATGCAAAGGATGGCGACGACCTTGGGGGCGATAACTTCCCGGCATGGTCACATCCAACGTTTCCGCATCTAGCCTAGTCTGAATTGCAGCGGCTTGGAGACTGGTCTTCGAGGCATCAATCTGAGTCTGAATCGCATCTTTCACTTGATTGGCCAATGCACCAAGCTTAGGCCGATCGGCTGGATCCAGTTTACCCATGCCGCTGAGGACTTGAGGAATTGGTCCTTTTTTTCCCATATACTTCACCCGGAGTTGCTCCAGCGCATCAAGGTCGTCGGCTTGGGCAATCAGCGCGATCGCTTCATTTCGGATTTGCTGTAATTGAGCTTCAAGTTCTGACATAACCGGGGAAAATAGGAGTGACACAAAATTTCGTCCCTTTAGTCTAAAGGAAAACACTCGCCCTATGCGCCTTCTCATCAGTAACGATGACGGAATTTTTTCAATCGGGGTCCGAACCCTCGCCAACACTCTCGCCGCCGCCGGACATCAGGTTACGGTTGTTTGTCACGATCGCGAACGATCGGCCACAGGCCACGGACTCACCCTACACCAGCCCATCCGCGCCAATTTAGTAGAAGGTGTCTTCGACCCTAAAATCACCGCTTGGTCTTGTTCAGGCA
>JAJAYH010000011.1 GCA_026786325.1 Alkalinema sp. CAN_BIN05
CATTTAGATCAATGTACCGATCGGTGACATTTCGCAGTTCCCGAGCAATCATTCCCTCGGTCGAAACCACTGTAATATGGGTATTTTTAGCCCGCAATAACTCGATCGCTCGTTCAAAATCTCCGTCACCACTGAACAAAATTACCCGATCGTACTGATCGACCGTACTGAACATATCCACAACAATTTCAATATCTAAATTCGCTTTTTGAGAATAGCGGCCCGAAGTATCGTCATAATACTCTTTCAAAATTTTAGTCCGTACCGTATAGCCAAGACTAATCAACGCATCTCTGAACCCACGCTGGTCTTGCGGGTCTTTGAGTCCGGTGTACCAGAACGCGTTTACTAGGTCTAAGATTGTTTTTTCACCTGCAAAATATTCAAGAACGCGTTTAGGATCAAAGAACCACCCATTCTTCTGTTGGGCATAAAACATATTGTTGCCGTCCACGAAGATGGACAGTCGATTTAAGGGATAAGGCATGGAAGTTATAAACCTAAAAATTAAGCAATAAAGAGAGCGAAGGAGAAAGCAATAATAAAGTCAGAATACTAAGCCAAGCAGACAGAGAATTGGATCGAATTGACCTAGAGTAACGAATTAGGGTAGATAACTCATCTGTATCTGTAGGTATGTTTTTTAAAATACCCAAATCTATTGATTCTTATTTAATTAACCTTGTGTTGTGATTATTCACGAATAGTATTTTTTGTAACATATGGTGGAAAATCCTTGGAGATTAAAAATAAGCAATCGACTCAACGGGGTATCAAACCTTAAGCATTAATTTTTCAATACTTAAGGCTGTAATTATAGCATTTCTAAATCGATCGGTTAAAGCCCGATCGCGTTCCAAGTCGCACCACCCACAACTCCATCAGCTTCAAGGTTATATTTCTGTTGGGCCGATTTAACAGCTTTCTCCGTCAACTCCCCAAAGTCTCCATCCGGACCGATCGCCAAAAATCCCAAAGTCCCTAGTCGTTGTTGGAGTCGGTACACAGCATTGCCTTTTGCGCCACGACGGAGAATTGGGGTGCGGCTTTCCTCACTTTTGGTGTTGGATTTCAGATCGGGCTTCTTAATGTCAGGTTTAAGAGGTTGGGGTGCGGGCTTAGTCTGGGTATCAGACTTTACGATCGTCGCTGAATTCGTCGATTGAGGTACAGCGGGTAATAATTTGCTCCAAGTCGAGATGCCTAAGATCCCGTCCTGGCCTAATCCTGCGCTTTTTTGAAACTCGGTCACGGCCCGTTCGGTGTTGTCCGTGTAAGTGCCATCTAGTTCTCCACCGTAGTAGCCCAATAACTGAAGTAATGCCTGGACTTCCAAGACATCAACGCCTTGACTCCCCAATTTAAGCAGTGGGCGGCTAGCTTGGGCGGGTAGCACTCCGGGCAGCACTCCGGGCAGCGCAGGAACAATGGTCAATAAGATGGTAAAAAATAGAGATGAGTATGGGGGTTTCCAAGACATTGGAGCGTCCTTACGATTTAAGATTATTTTCTGGTCAAATTCAACAGGCCGCTTTTGGGCCTTCGACATTTTCGCATGTATTCATTGCTTGATCGATTTCATGGTGGACTTTGGGGGATGACGATCGCAAGTACATTTGCTTCATCACCTAAAAATAATAACGGAATTATCCTGAGAATTTCTGACGTGATGTTAGGTCATATTAGCTATGGCGATGTTGTAACCTGCCTTGAAGCGAGTACGGATAAGCCTGTTTCGGTAATATCTGCCGAGTGGAGTTTTTATGCAACCTTAAGTTTATCGATCGCAAGTCTCCCCAAACCCACGCCTCAAGATTATGCCAGTTGGACTCAGGGGGAGAACGTCCTGAACCAAGAGATTTTAGATTGGGTCGGACGATGTATAAAACACCGAGAAAGTCTAGCCGCTACTCGTGATTCTCTGCAACTACTTTCCCTTAATTCGGTTGAACAATCGATCGCATTAGCCATCTATGGTAGCCAAAGTACACCGGGAAACTGGATATTGGCCTTTAATCGAATTTTACAGGTTAGCCCACAGCCAGAATTAACGGCTCCGCTACTAGGCTGTCTCTTGGGGGTTCAATTTGGTCAACAAGGAATTCCGTCTTCACTGAGAGTTAAATATCAAGCGGAAGGAAAAATTTGCCTGGAGAAGGCGCGAGGATTAGTGAAATTATGGTCGGGTGCGCAGGACGAGACTCTTGTGGTGTCGCCCCGCCGATCGTATTTAAACTAAGGCTAAATTGTTTCAAGCAACAATGGCCTGAACCCGTGACGAACAGATGCTTCACCGATTTGATCCATTTTTTCTACGGTGATCATGTTACGCCCCCAAGAAAAATTGGTGTGCCACTTCTCAAATTCCAACAGCATCGCCTCAGCAAAACAGGCAAATAGCTGACGCGCTGGAACGTCCATGTTCACCAGACCCATAATTTTCCAGTCGATATCTAGGGAATGCTCCACAATGCCGCCATTCAAAACATGAATGCCGGGATGCTGCACTTTAGTGCCGAGATTTTTTGGATAGCCACCATCAATCAATAAACAAGGCTGCTTTAAAGTTGTCGGATCGATTTCTACACCCTTTGGCATACTAGCCACCCAAACCACGATGTCAGCCTGCGGCAAGGATTCATCAAGAGTCATTACCTTCCCGCGTCCGAGTTCGTCTTGGAGCGCTTGGAGACGTTCGGGATTGCGGGCGATTAGAAGTAATTCTTTTACGTCTAGACGATTGTTAATCCAACGGCACACAGCACTTCCAATATCTCCTGTCGCACCACAGACCGCGATCGTGCAGTCCGAAAGATTCATGCCCAATTGTTTGGAGGCTTGTTCCACTTGGCGAGCAATGATGTAGGCCGTGTGGGTGTTGCCTGTGGTGAATTTCTCGAAGTTCAACGTAACATTGCGAACTTGTTTGAGTTGAGACAGGTCAAAATTTTCAAAAATAATTGAGGAAAATCCACCCAGGGCCGTAATGTCCAAGCCATTTTTTTGGGCGTGAACCATAGCATTGATAATCTTCCTTGTGGCGGCTTTAAAGCGGCGAGTGGCTAGCATTTCCGGCAGGAAGCAAGATTCCACATAACGCCCTTCAATCACTTGCCCCGTGGCACTAGTGACCGTGATTTCATCCACAATTTGAGGCGGCGCACTACACCAGAATTCCAAGTCTTGGTCCGCATATTCTGGATACCCCAAATCGCGTGCGACGGATTGGGCATGTTCCAAGCTGGTGAGATGACCGATTAAACCAAACATGATTGCGCTGAGATAGGGGATGGTAGACGAAACTGATCAGACAATCTGATCAAGGACAAAGCCGATGCCCTATCCCAAAAAATAACGAGTCTGATGCGCAGGATTAGCTAAGCATCAGACTCCCAGACGATCTAGACGGCGGCCAACCCGTAGGCTGACATCCGCATGATGTCACGAGTGGTAAACCCAATGTTCGCTAGGGCTTCGCCGTACGCAATCATAAAGTCTTCAATTAGTGCTTCACGTTCCATGCCGAGTTCGATCGCATCTTTAGCGACCTGGTTCAGCATTTTCCAAACTAAGGGAAGGTTTTGCTTGTTAGCTGTTTCTAGCTCCTCGCGAGCGGTCGAGAAATTAGCTTTGAGCCATTCTTCACCGTAGTTCAGATGCAAGTACTCATCTTTAACCAC
>JAJAYH010000012.1 GCA_026786325.1 Alkalinema sp. CAN_BIN05
ACTTCATCTGAAATTCTGACCCACCGCAACGATCGGGTCACACCCGCCTTCCGCGCACTCTCAACCACCCGTTTACCAATCAACCTATTAATCAACGCAGATTTGCCCACATTCGGAAACCCAATCATCACGCACCGAATCGGACGCGGCAACATACCCCGATCGCGACGACGACGGTTAACCGCAATGCCTGCTTGTTTAATGGCCCCGGCTAGTTCCTTAATCCCTCGCCCGCTGTGACCATCGGTAAATTGCGGGATGCCATCATGTTCCTTGAGCCAATCAAACCAAAGCGATCGTGCCCCATCGGGAATCATGTCCATCCGATTCATCACCAAAACTCGACCTTTAGCTCCAATCCATTTCTCAATGTTGGGATGATGAGTGGCCAAAGGAATTCGGGCATCTCGGACTTCCAAGATGACATCGACTTTCTTCAGTTGGTTCGTCAACAGTCGCTCCGCTTTGGCGATGTGACCGGGATACCACTGGACGGGAGGCGTTGACATGGGCTTACTACGACTTTTCTGCTAGACCACATACCCTAGCAGATTATCGCGATCAGAGTTCTATCCGATCGAGTTAAGAGGCCGTGAGTAACTTCTGAAACCCTGACAACAATCTTTCTTTTGCCGCTACAACTGATTGTTAGCCCATTGCTTGACGTTCGTTGAGCCATCGTTGAAATGATTTCTGACTTTCACCCGACGATTGCCCAAGGAGTATGTTCTTGACGCTGACATCTTCGTCAAGTCGATTCCAATGAATGCCATCTCCACTACCAATTAACCGCCAGCTATTTCTTTCCTCGACTGAACCATGAAATAGACGTGGATACCATGCAAGTGGTACAGAAACAGTACGACCGTCAGACAGATCAACGGACAAGGTGTCATCGGTAATCTCGACGAGCTGAATCTTGGCTACTTCGAGTAAATTAACCGTTAAAGAAGTCATTCCAACCCTCTATCAACTGCTCTTGGTGTTCATCAACCAGCTTTTGGATACGATTTATCTCTGTGCGGTTAAAACCCCTGTTACTTTGAAGACGTGCTGGACTAAGCCAGAACTTAGCCTCGTCCTTATCGCGTTCAACATGCACATGAGGTGGCTCATCTCTATCGCCTGCGTAGCAGAAAAAACGATAGGGACCGACATTCAGAAGAGTAGGCATCTCAAATAATTATAGCAAGGTCTAAATCGTAGCTTAATGTAAGACCTAGCTCGATGTTAAGGCACGACCAAAACGGGACAGGGCGACAGACTGATGACACGGTTGGTAACGCTTTCGTGGGAGCCGTCGTCGGTGATGCCTAGTCCTCGGGTTCCCATAATGATGAGGTCAGCCTCCACTTCATCCGCGACATCGCAAATGGTGAATGCGGGTTTTCCCGATCGTTCTATGGTCTCGACTTCGATGCCCTGCTGTGTGAACAAAAATCGAGCTTCTTGGAGAAGTTCTTCAACGCCTTCAGGAGAAGACATTAGGGTGGGTGCTGACATTCCATTTTGGATCACGGACAGCAGTACCAGTCGGCTATTATGTTGCTGAACAAAATCAGAAACAACTTCGGCGGCTTCGCGGGATTCGAGACTGCGATCGATGGGGAAAAGAATGGTGTTAAACATGCGCGATTCTCCGTGAAGGTGAGGCGAACGGCAGCCGCGTTAAGGCTCTTCTATAGGTCTAATCCTAAGGCATGAATCGAGCAAATAATCAGATGTACTCTAATTGTAATGATTGAATTTTAGTGTTTAGGCTGGCGAACTCAATGCCTAACCCGTGAACGGAAATCCATAATCAGGCACGGGAAAAAAGCTAAAAAAAGGGACACAATATATTGCATCCCTTTCAGAGTTATCAATCAAAACTAGAGTCCGAAATTTATTCGGCAGCAGCACCTTCTTCAGCACCGCCCTTTCCAGCTTCACCTTCTGTTTCGTCCAGACGGTTATCGTCAAAGCGACGACGATTTCCGTACCGTCCATTAGTGGTCCGCTTCCGGAACTTACGCGCATACGCCAGGTTGCGCAATGCCTTCTCTCTCTTCAAATTGCGGCGCTTAGCCATATTCGTCCTCTACTCAGAAGAGCCTAAAAAATCTCACAGTCATTAATCCTAGCACCATAAGTCCGATCGTTCAAACCTTATGTTTGATCTTGCCAGCATTAATTGGCCAGCCGTCAATTTCGTAGCCTTAGGCGACTCTTAAGATTTTCTTTAAGCTATGTTACAAAACATAAGAAGGATTAATCAATCGCTACAGAATCTCTCAAGTAAAGCTTATCAACTTCCTGATATGATGCCTAAGAACTTGTTCAGAAAGAACGCGATCGTACCTAGGATGCAGTCTTTGTCTAGTACCTAGGCATACAAATTAGGTAAGACTTTCGGGCTGACGGACACTTGAGTTACGATCGATATAAAACCCGTGACTTGGCAACAAGATAGCTGGTGTTTGTAGCGATCGTCGGTGAAGCATTTCGCATTTTCACAGGAAGGGAGATTATGTCTTACGCGCAAGCGAAAACTCAGTCCAAAGCTGGGTACAATGCCGGGGTTCAGGACTACAAACTAACTTATTACACGCCTGATTACACGCCAAAGGATACAGATATCCTAGCCGCGTTCCGGATGGTTCCTCAACCTGGCGTGCCGCCAGAAGAAGCAGCAGCAGCAGTCGCCGCCGAGTCATCGACAGGTACTTGGACAACGGTTTGGACTGATTTGTTGACGGACCTCGATCGCTACAAGGGCCGTTGCTACGATATCGAACCCGTTCCTGGCGAAGACAACCAATACATTTGCTATATCGCTTACCCCCTCGACTTGTTCGAGGAAGGTTCGGTGACTAACCTGCTGACCTC
>JAJAYH010000013.1 GCA_026786325.1 Alkalinema sp. CAN_BIN05
ATGCAATACACCTTGATTGCTCTCATCCCCCAGGCGTTCCCGACAAATCAAACAGGAGGCATGATTTTTCCCTATCACCACCAAATGCCATTCCTGAGCCAATCCATCCGTCGGGTCAAAGGCAATAGTTTCGTACTGTTGCGATCGGTTTTGGAACTCCGTCTCTGGAGCCGCCAACACATAAACCTGATCGCTCCGTTCCGAAATCCGCACATAGCGATGCGCTTCTTGATTATAAAAACGTTCCCGCTGAAAACTCGCAATTACCAGAGGCTTATCCGACCCGGCCAAGACCTGATCCTCCATGGCATGAGATAATGCCGTCATGGAGGACTTGAAATACGTATGGGGATGAATCTGCTGAGACAATGCCGCAGATAAATCATCTAGTAGCGAAGTTGAGATAATCATTCCGCTGGACAAGGCAAACAACCCAAAGAACAACAAACTTGAATCATTATTGTATCCGCTGACTTTGCTCCCCTCGTCGCTTTGATAGCAGAAGCTTTATATATCGCAATATTCGGCACTCAAATCTAACCATTGGCTTGTCGATCGGCAACATAAATAAAAAAGCATGGAGTCACACAATTGTGTAATCCCATGCTTTCAAATTATGAATGGAGCCAAGCGGGTTCGAACCGCTGACCTCTGCAATGCCATCGCAGCGCTCTACCAACTGAGCTATGGCCCCTTTCTTTTGTTATATTGCCCTGAACTAGCAATTGAAGTCAAGAGATTTTAAAATTCAGATGCCACCGCTTCGGTGTTAGGGTGAGTATCGATCGCTGTAATAAAGCCCCATGACTGACACCAACCCCACAAGCTCCACCGATCCTGCAAGGCTCGACCCGACACAAGCCGACGAATTGCTCCTCTCCATGCGCCGCAAGATGGGAACCTGGGTGGATTGGGCCGAAGCTTGCCAAAAACTCACCAAAAGTGGCTACAACGATCAAACCATTTTTGAAGCCACTGGATTTGAAGCGATTCAGCAAAATCAAATCATGGTCGCCGTCCAAGTGTATCAATCCATTATCAGCGTCGGTGTCACCCCCGAAACTGTGGCTCATTTCGGCTATCGTGCGTCGGATGTTCTGTATGAATTCCGGATGCTTTCCCCCGTCGAACGTGCCGCTGCTGCTGACTTCGCCGCCGATCGTAAAATGGATATGGACGAAGCACGGGAAATGGGCAAAGCGGTCAAAGATTTCTCCCGAATTAACCAACCCGCCTCAGAATTTTCCAGCCATCCCGGCGACATTCTGGCTTACTTTGCTTGGCGCGCTGCAAAACAAAAATCCGATCTTCAAGCCCGATCGGTCCTAATTGCCCGAGCATTGAAGTACGTCCAATCCGTCCCCGCCCGCCGACAAATCGAAGCCTTACTGCTCGACTTCACCCAAGTCCCCGAAAAACTAGCCCCCCGACTCCCTGGCTACCGCATCGAATCCGACGAAGAACTTCCCACCATTCTCCCCGTCATTGGTGTCATGCCCCTCACCAAGACCGACTTTCAAGCTCCGCCGCTCTATGATTCAGAAGAACCGTTTGGATTGGTACGATTTACGGGTTCTGGCGCATACGTGGCTGTTCCAGGCTACCAAGTGATTCGTAACTCCTCAGATCCGATCGCATTCTTAGTCGATAGTGACAAATTGCCTACCCGACTTCCCGGCACCCAAGAAGAGGTGTTGATTGTAGTCGATCGGGCCGATCGAACTTGGAAAGAAGATTGCTACTTTGCCATTGCCGATGCCGACGATCAGTTGCAATTGAACTGGTTTGAAACCCCGCCTGAAGTGCAAATCTTAGGCCGAGTTATTCTATTACTTCGTCCTAAAAAGGTACTAGACGAGGCATACACCAAAGAACTATGGCAGTTCGAGGAATAGTCGATTTTATTGAATGCCCCGATCCCCCTAAATCCCCCTTAAAAAGGGGAACTTAAAAGTAAGGGAGATTAAGAGTTTACTTCTAGTTCCTCCTTATTTTCTAGTTCCCCCTTTTTTTTGGCGTAGCCTGCCCGGAGGGCGTAGGGGCTAGGGGGATCGCATCTAAATCGTCACAACCCTTACTTCTCAAACACACTCTAATCACTTTCAGGGACGATCGTATCCAACCGTCGAATTTGAATTTGGTCTAATCGAGGCCCAACCGACGTAATTACAGTCAGTTCGCAATTACCATCTTTCAACATTTCCCCTTCCCCCGGAATCCGCTGCCATCGATACAGTAAAAAACCACCTAATGTATGATATTCGTCCGAAATCGGTAACTTCACCTTTAAAAATTCATTCACATCCTCAAGTGAAAGCTGTGCCTGGACCATAAAGGTATGGGGATCGACCCGTTGAATCAAATTCACAGTCTCCATTTCATTTTCCGGTGATTCCCCAATAATCTGCGCAATCAAGTCCTGAATTGTCACTAGCCCCGCCGTACTACCAAATTCATTCACCACCACCACAATGTGATGCCGCGATCGTTGCATTAAGGTCAACAACTCACCCAAGGGCGTAGATTCTGGCACAAACCGAGCAGGCCGAATCCAAGGCTGAATCGGACTATCCAAAATCAAAGTTCCCTGCACCAGCGGTTCGGCTAATTCTTTTAAATGAATCACCCCACACACATCATCAACCGAATCAGAAATGACCGGATATCGCGAATGATGACTGCGGGAAACTTCATCCAAAAGATCACGAACTGTTGCATCAATATCGATCGTAGTCATATTAGTCCGACGAATCATCACCTCATGGGCTTTTACGTCGGTAAACTCAAATACATTACTGAGTAGTTCCCGCTGTTCTTCGACCAATCCCATCGATTCACTTTGCGTTTCAATCATGAGCTGAATTTCTTCAGACGTAACCTGGTTATACCAACCTTGGCCCGTATACCGAATCCCAATCAACCGCAACAACAACTGCGTCGATTTATTCAAAATCCAAATAAACGGATGGAAACATCGGGCAATAGCACTACTCAATGGCGCTAATGCCAAGGCAATATCTTCCGCATACAACAACGAAATCGACTTTGGACACAATTCACCCAAAACAATTTGTACATAAGCAATCAACAAAAAAGCGATCGGTACAGAACAAGATCGCGTCACCGCCTCTAGCCAAGTCTCCGGAAAAAACGTCATCGATCGAATGCCCGATCGAATCAAATTCGCCATCGTACTTTCACCAATCCATCCCAACGCGAGACTCGACATCGTAATGCCTAATTGCGTCGTTGATAGCAATCGATCGATGCCAATCTGCAACTCTTGCACTGTCTGAGCCTGCAAATCACCCGCATCCACCAACTGGCTGATGCGCGATCGTCGAACGGAAACAATGGCAAACTCTGTCATCACAAAAAATGCATTGATTGATATCAATACCAAAATCGAAAGCAAACGGCTACCCACTTCAGAGGGGGACGCTGGGGAAGACAACATGGGTAAAGTTACAATAGATTTGTTGCAGTGAATTCGGACGTAGTGAATTCGAGTTAATGCGCAATTAACTATATGACTCCTATCTAATAATCCTTAGTTAATGGGAACATCCGAAACTTCCAGTTGTATTTTTTTGTCTGGATAGTCAGAGAGCTGTAAGGAAACTTTACTCGCATTTGCCAACAAACTACTAGAGACTTTCACCGTCCCCATTACCCGATCGCTCTTGGCCGCAAGTTCCGGGGGCAGCCCTGTCGTTTCACCATTCAAAAGCCGACCTTGATCGTCTGTAATAGTCAAAAAACTGTACAGAAAATTAACTGCTTTGCTGCCATCATTTTTTAGCGAAACATCGAAACTAACCGTGTCTTCTTGGCGACGAATAGCCGTTACTTCGATCGTTACCTCTTTATCCTTACCCACATAAGGAAACTGTTTATTCGTCTTTTTCGCCTCAGATGTTTCCTTGATCACGTCTTTCTGATTCGCAATGGGATCCAGTTTTGCCCCAGCTTTTAGGCTACTACTGACTTTTTCTTTTGCAGCCTTCAAAATATCTTCTTCCTTTAGAAGATTAATTTCAGCCTGTCCCGAAGTCCGGTTTTGAGGATTTCCGTCGCTGCCACTAGATGCCTTATTGGGCCGACTATCCGGTTGACGAACTCCCTTCAGAGCCTCAGTCCCAACCGAAAATCCACCCATAGAACTCACTATGCCCGCACTCACCATCAAAAACAGAAGTACAAAGGTGAATGTCGCTGTTGAGTTGAGTTTCATGAGATCTAGGGAGAAGAGTAATTGAGTGGAAAATCTGCTTTCTATAGCATTTTGATCATGATTGTATACCCAGACATCAGGAGCGCATCAGCTATTTTTTTAAGAAGCTAACTCAATCTTTTGACCCTAATCAGGTTGATTCACGTTACACTTGTCACAGACACAAACCAAGTCAAACATTTCCAGGGTTGGCCGAGCGGTTTAGGCAACGAGCTCATAATTCGTACCAGACGGGTTCAACTCCTGTACCCTGGACTTCTAACTCAAAAAAAACTCCCAAAATGCGATCGTATCGGGACTCTGAACCATTAGACAACGCCTACTCAGAAGACCAGTATTCTACTACCATCGCCCGTGAATGGTGGGCACAGCGTTGGATTGATGTGCTTGAATCTTTTGGCTTTAGACAACGAATGGCTAGGGCACGAAACTATGCCAAAGATGGAAATGTTCTGAGCTTAGAGTTTCATAATGCCAGCGTCGTTGCTGTCGTTAGCGGATCCGCTCCTCAACCTTACAACGTACGATTTCAAATCGAACCATTCACCGATGAACAGTGGGGTTACATTGTTGAATCTTTGGCAGAACAAGCCCTGTTTAGCGCCAAACTGTTGTCTGGCGAAATGCCCCAAAACATCGAAGAAGTCTTCACCGCCAATGGTCTAAGCCTTTTTCCATTCAATCAATTCGATATCATCAGTGAATGCGATTGCCCGGATCCAGTTAATCCTTGCAAACATATTGGCGCGGTCTATTACCTACTAGGCGATCGGTTTGGCGACGATCCCTTTGTGTTATTCCAGCTCCGAGGCCGCGACAAAACTGAAATCATCCAAGCCCTGCGCAATAGGCGGACCTTGTTAAATGGAGACGACGGGACATTGCTGGATGATGACAGCGTAACAATGCTGCCGATCGACGCTGACACCTTACCAAATCCCGACTCCATCCATGCCTTCTGGGCATACAATCAGCCGATCGATCCTAGCTTGATTTTTCTTGCTCCCTCCAGCGACAGCGTCCTAGACTTAATCGGAGTCCCCCGTCAGATGGATTCCAAAACCGCTGCCACTTGGATAGACATGATCCGCGATCGTCACGAACAAGTCAGCGCCGCCATCAGCGCCCAAACCTTAGAGACTCTATAATTCTCAATTCCCTATTCTCAAGTCTCAATTCGATCGAATTGATCCCGTCACGGCGTAGACTTGATAGAAGTTTTTTTAGAAGTAGATTTGATCCTGTGCGAAAGATTATTCTTGCCGGCAATTGGAAAATGTTCAAAACCCAAGCCGAAACCATCGAGTTCGTGCAGGGGTTCAAATCGCTTGTGGATGATGCCCCGGTCGATCGTGACATTGTTCTATGCGTGCCCTTCACCGATCTTGCGATCCTATCCAAAACCCTCCATGGCAGTCGCATCCAAATCGGGGCGCAAAATGTCCATTGGGCTGAAAATGGTGCTTATACAGGCGAAATATCAGCGACTATGCTGCTCGAAATCGGGGTGCGCTACGTAATCATTGGCCATAGCGAACGCCGCCAATTTTTCGGCGAGACTAATGAAACCGTCAATTTCCGACTCAGAGCCGCTCAAGTCGCTGGGCTGAAACCCATTTTGTGTGTTGGAGAAACCAAGCAAGAACGCGATGCCGGGAATGCGGAAGCCGTGATTTTTGAGCAGTTGGCCAAGGGACTTCTGGGTGTTGATCAGACTAATCTTGTGATCGCTTATGAACCAATCTGGGCGATCGGAACGGGAGATACCTGCGAAGTGACGGAAGCCAACCGGATTTGTGGAGCTATTCGCAGCAAGTTAAATAACTCAGATGTGCCGATTCAGTATGGCGGTTCAGTGAAGTCTGAAAACATCGATCAGATTATGGCTCAGCCGGAAATTGATGGTGCCTTAGTGGGTGGTGCGAGTTTGGAACCCGAAATGTTTGCTCGGATTGTCAACTATAAAGCTTGAGCACAAGGCTTAATAAGATCGATTCGCTAACAGAATCTCTTGTTACGATCGCCACCTTAACGGTATTAATCTTTTCCACCTCATCCATTTCAGTCACAACAATTCCGTATTCTCAATCTTCGATTCCGGAATCGTTAGGCTTCAATGTGATTCTTAAATATAAGCCCAAACATTCAATAGAATCATGTCAAATACAGCAATGCTCAGAAATGCAATTCTTTCCACAGTAGTACTCACCGGAATGCTCACCTTACCCGGTGTGGCTGATGCCCGTCGATCGC
>JAJAYH010000014.1 GCA_026786325.1 Alkalinema sp. CAN_BIN05
CACCAATACCACTGCGATCGGTTCAATCTCATGCACCCGATCGGCGAATTGTTGATCCATTGCCTCAAAGCTAATGCCTGCAATGCAATGATTGATGCGACGCAGCGCTTCATAATGTTTCAGCTCATCAGCCAACCATAAATCCAACATGGCGAGAAATGCTGAGGACATCTCATTCGATCGGCCAATAATGTGATCGTATAATGACTGAGAATCGCCCTCCGAGTAGACATCACGACTCAAAAGACGACAAAAATTCTGGTGAACGTCATCCGCTACTCGATCGAAATAATCCGGCGTAATCCGATAACCCAGAGGCAGAACGGCATCGAGATCCCAATGGTTTTGATTCACCCGCGATCGGGTGGCAGTTTGCCTAAAGCGTGATTGATAAATTATTTGCATTGGGTTTGTCAATCAGGGATACAGCCGTCATTTGAGACAATGTGGGGAATAATCAAACAGTGTCGGCCCGTAATTCTAGACGTATCACCCCGAATAATCACCCCAGCGGCAACCCCATCAATCGCCCAACTACCAACCACATAATGATAGCCAAAGGCTTGCGGTAGTTCGATATACTCCTGAATGATGAATCCCTCTGAACCATAGCCAAAAGATGCTTTTTGTTCCAGTGCGCCGTATCCGCTTTCGATCGAAATTCCTGTGCCTTCAAAGCCCAGTAACGGTTTGAGTACATGCATATCAAAGAGTAATTTTGTCGCATCGACTTCGGTGGCGTTGTCGAAATAGGTTGGCAAGAGATATTCCCCATAGTCTGAATCGCCAAACTGCTCCCACATCATCGCTAATGCCCCTTTGTTCGACAGCACTTGCTTCCATAGCGGTTCAATGATTTTGACTTCGCCTGTTTCCAATCGATCGGCAAACACCTGCGTACTGCCATCATTCGCCATATCATTTTGTAAATCTGACCAGTCATACATTTTCCACAACACCGGAATTCGATCGTTGGCATGATCAACAAAATAACCCTCCTCATCTAATCCCAAGCCCTGCTGAATTTCCCGGCCCCGATCGTCTTTCAAGCCGCGCAGATAGACAATTTGGGTATAAATATTCGGATCGACATCATCAATCAGGATTTGAATCAACTGCATCGCCATTTCTAGATCTTCTTCGAGATTCTCATCCACCAGAAAGGAAATCCCCCACTGTTCGAGATTGTAGGCCGCAACAATACGTCGCCATTGTGTCGCGATTTGCTCCCAGAATTCATTGAACTGACTGGCATCGCTCGGTAAAGGCAATGCACTCTGTTGGTGATTCTGCATGTAATCCACATACCAATTCCATTGGTAAATTGTTTCTGCTCCCAGCAGTGGCGTTTCCCCATTAATTTCCAGCAGCTTGATCGCACCTTCTGCCGTCACAGCTAAATCGAATCGCGTATGCAACGAGAGATCTTCAACAGGTTCCGTCCGATCCCAGCTATTTTTGATTGGTTGCCAATATTCCGGCGAGATCTGGAGTTGGGCCAATCGCCGATCGACATCACCAGAATCACGATCGGTAAAAAACCAGTCGAGAAATTCAATCCCCATGGCCCATAGCGACTCAGTGGCCTGAGCGATCGCCGTTTCTTCCTGAAGCGTGAATTGAATAGCGAAGGGTTGCGGGAGCGCTTCCACCCAATATTCCTGTACTGGATCGCTTAAAACATCGGCTTGGTAGGCATTCTCACGAATATGCTGCTGCCAATCGGGACGACAAAGGATAGCGATCGGTTTCATCTTGATTTACTTCCTTACTTATTTTCCACCACGGCCAGTCCCTTTAAATGAAGAGCCAAAGCCCTGGCTTCCTCTGCCCTTGATTGTCCCTTTAGCTGCGGTTCCGGTGGGCCGAATGGGGGCGGCGAAGCTTGTATGGCGTGGCACAGTGACACGGCCTGGTCTGGTTTGGGGAATCACTTGTCCGTAAGGCGTGACGATGGAACCGGAAGTATTACTTTGGTAGACCGGGCGATTGTCGTAGATACGATGGGAACCGCCACCATAATAGATATAGCTAGAACTATCGGAGTAGGGGGCGATATAGGTGCCGCCATAGACAGGGCGATATCCTGCCGTTGTTTCGCCGGGACGAGTTGCTTCACACTGCACACCTTCGGCATAGCAATCGGCGATCGTGTTATAAACTGGCGCTGTTTTTTCATATTCCTGCTGGGCGGCTTGCATTTGGGCGGCGCAGTCCTCAGCCTTCATCGGCGGTGGGGGCGGCGCTTCGTCCAATTGGCCCGCTTGGAAGTTCTGTTGTAAAGCGGCGTATTCAGTTTGCTGCTGTTTGATGTCCGCTTCGCATTGGGCAGTATTTTGATAAAACACCGAATCGATCGGGTCGTTGGGCTTTTCCTCGGAATTCTTGTAAATGACAACGCCACCTGCAAGGACAGCCGCGATCGTCAAACCCAGATAAATTCGTTTGCGGTGAATGGGACGGCTTTTTAGATTTTGTGGGTCGTTGTCGGGTTGAATCATGCTCGGTTGGGTCGCCCGAATCGATTGGGTGGATACTGCTTGGTTAGATGCTTCTGTAGTTGCTTAGTTCTATGTACATAGTAGTTTCCCAAAACTCATGTGTCAATTTCGCGATCCCTGAGAGTATCGCCGCTAAGGACTCCGATCGGTAGGCGGTTATTGGATTGGTGGAAGCGCGGCTGCGGCCTGACTATCCGGGTTCCAGAGCTAGGTTGGTACATCTAAATCCTGGGTATTATTTAGATCTAAATCCAATAAACCAGTCAGAAAATTGCTATCAGGCATGAGATTTTGGAGCGCAGTTAATGACTTTCTGGCAGTTTGATACCGCTGTTTATAGTTGTGGGCGGCAGGGCAAACGCATTTTTTGAAAAGACGATCGGTGGAATCAAGAATGGCAAATATTGAATTGAGAAACGATCGATCGATCGTTTCTCAATTCTTTACGATCGACCCCAAAGTAATTGCATTTAGAACATTGAATGAACATTCTAAATTCAACATTCTCAATTTGACTATAATCGCACCGATCGAAACATACCAAATCGACACAACCCCTGACCAAATGCAAGACGCATCAGCATTAGCGTTGGCACTTCCCGCAGCGACTTCACAAACCCTGGAAGCCCAAACTTAATCAACCCCGCCGGACGCACAATCCCTTGCCAAATCGAATCTAACCACGATGGCAACGTCTCACTGGTCCAATCCGCCGTCGTCACCATGCCCGACTGCGACAGTCCCGTTTCCGCCAATAACTCCGCAAAACGCTCAATACTCGCAAACTCTGGATGCGCCCACTGATCCAAAAGCTGCTTCATCACCCAACGCTCCCACAACACTAACGGCTTCTTCCGCGCATCTCGCTGATTCCAATCCGCCACCACCAACACCCCACCCGGCTTCAACACCCGCATCAACTCCCGCGCAAACGCCAGCTTATCCGGCATATGTGGACCCGCCTCAATGCACCACACCACATCAAAACTGCCATCCGCAAAGGACAAATTCATCGCATCATCCCTCTGAAACTTTGCCGTCACGCCTGATGGTGTCAACTCCGTCGCTCTTTTGACCTGTCCCGGACTAATCGTAATCCCCGTCACCTCAAACCCATACTCAGTCGCCAAAATTCGACTGCTTCCACCAATCCCACAGCCCACATCCAAAACCGTCGTACCCGCTGCGAATCGGTCTAATCCGCCCCACTTTACCATCTCATGCACAAAATCTGACTTCGCCGCCAAAAAATCCTTGCGGCCCACCGGATTGCCATAATGCCCAAGGTGAATATGCTCGCCCCAGTAGAATTCTAAAATCCCATCCTCTGTCCACTCATCGTATGCCGTCGCCACAGACTCGCCAGATTGATACTGACGGGGACTGAGTAAATAAATCGCCGCCAAACCCGCCGCGCCTAGGACAATTAACCAGGTGATGTTCATCATAATTCTTAACAGTACTCTTATTATCTTACGACCAGAACCGGGCTTCAATGCATCGGCAACGTAAACCAACTTGTTAATCCTTGCCCCAACGTACTTTCTGCATTAATCTCACCGCCATGTTCTCGAATAATTTGACAGCAGAGAAATAGCCCTAAGCTCAGTCCCATCGATCGTTGTTCCCATAATTTGATGTGGCGGAGCAGCTAGAATTTCCAACTAAAATCCAGAGAATACTTAGCAATCGTTGCCAAAACCGATCGAACTCTTCTGTTTAAGACCATTTATTTTAGATAGAAATTTGTGAACCTTCGTGAGTTTTGACAATTTCGATACGAGCTTGGAATGCATCGCGGAAATAGGGCATGTGTGTAACGGTGAGAATACAAGCAAAGTCACATGAAATTGCATTAATGGCCGCAATCAAGCGATCGCATCCTTCTTGATCTTGAGTCCCAAACCCTTCATCGACGATCAACATTTGTAGCGCTGTTCCCGATCGTTGTGACAGCAGTCTGGCTAATGCTAACCGAATGGAAAAATTAATCCGAAACGCTTCGCCGCCCGAATAGGTTTCGTAAGGCCGGGTACTGTGGGCATCGGCGATCAAAATATCCAGGGTTTCAGCAAATTTGGGTTGGGCTGTTTTGTTTTTTCCGGTGCGGCGCTGGGTGACAAATTGGACATGGAGTTGGTTGTTAGTGAGTCGCGTGAGGACTTGGTTGGTGAGGGTTTCGAGCTGGGGTAAGATGTTCTCAATTAGGAGCGCTTGAATGCCATTTTTACCAAAGGCTTGGGTGAGTTCTTGATATACGGTGAACTGTTGACGGGCTTGGGTTAGGAGCTGATTGTCTTGAGTTAGATGTTGTTGTAAGTTCCGTTGTTGTTCTTGTTGTTGATGCAAGCTTCCTAATTTCGATAGCGATCGGTCGAGTTGTTGGCGTTCTTGGTGGAGTTGGGTTTCGAGTTGTTTGATTTCGGTACTGGTGTCAGTTGTGTTAATCAAACAAGCTTGCAATTGCTGACATTCTCGATTGATGGCTTCTAAACTCATAAGCCTGGATTGCAGACTGCGGGCTAGGTTTTCGAGCCTATTTTGAAGCTCGGGCAATTGAAGTTGGGCCTTTAGAAAATCTTGATGGCGCAATTGCCAAACTTGAGCCGCTTTTAAATGCGATCGTAAATGATTATGTTGTTCTAGATTATAGTCCAATGCCATTAGTGCTTGATTGAATTCCGCAAGTCCGCCTGCAAGTTCTGTCTCAACAGATTCAAGATTTAAATCAATCGCTTCAAGACGCGATCGAACATCTGGCAATTTGGCTTCAATTTGAGTTTGGCGGAGTTGAGTTTGATGAAGATTTGCAGATTTAACCTCAGCCCATCTCCAACGTTCAACAGATCCCCGTGCAATGGCATGATTACGATCGTCGTAGTCGAGTTCTGTTAGGGTTTGATCTAAAAGTCGCAATTCTTCTTGATATTCTGGAGCATATTGTTGCTCTAAAAGCTGAGTTTCGAGCTGAATTACGG
>JAJAYH010000015.1 GCA_026786325.1 Alkalinema sp. CAN_BIN05
ACTGACGGTTGTATGGGTAATTTGGGAATTTGAACGGGAAATCAATGAAGGAAAACTAGCCTTTCGACTACTCCAGCCCTTAGATCCTGGATGGCATCACGTTTGGAATCATATTAGTGAACGGTTTGCTCGGATTCCCTTTGTCGCCATACTGATTGCATTCTTTTTCACACTTTATCCCGCCTCATTTTGGATTCCAAATCTAACGACAGTACTGCTCTTTTTATTGTCCGCAGGATGCGCCTTTACATTGCAATTTTTGATTCAATATACCTTAGCAATGTTGGCATTCTGGACTGAAAAAGCCACCGCCTTACAAGACATGTGGTACATCTTTCACTTGTTTTTATCCGGCGCGATCGCCCCCATTACCGTCTTCCCCGAAAACGTCCAAAAGATCATCACCTTCTTACCATTTCCCTACATTGTTAACTTCCCGGCCAGCATCCTCGCTGGATTACCCGTCAATTTAACCCAAGGATTTAGCGTAATACTGGTTTGGATTATTGTCTTTTTCGCACTCAATCGCTATTTATGGCGCAAAGGACTCAAACAATTCTCTGGAATGGGGGCATAAATGAAACGTCACTTTAAACTAATTAAATTGTTTTGGAGTACCACGATCGCAGCAGCATTGGAATACCGATTAAATTTTTTATTTGCCACCATCAGTAGTTTAGGTGGATTAACAGGTAGTCTTTTTGGGCTATCCCTTTTTTATCGAAATAGCTACCAGTTTTCAGGTTGGAACTGGGAACAATCACTTCTACTCGTGGGAGTATTCACATTTCTGGAAGGCATCGCCACAACATTTCTCGCGGGAAGTCTAGGCAAAATCTACAAACACGTCGAACAAGGCACTCTAGATTTTATTTTACTCAAACCCGTCAGTTCTCAATTTTGGCTCTCAACCCACAGTCTCTCGATCTGGGGAATTCCTAATATTTTATTTGGCCTTTCCGTCATTCTGTACTCTGGATCGAAACTTGGCCTAGGACTAACTAATTATCTCGCTGGAATTCTACCGATCGGCAGCGCCATCATGATTCTATATAGCATCTGGTTTATGATGAGCGCCACTAGCATCTGGTTCACGAAGATCTACAATCTCACCGAAGTTTTAAAAGGACTACTCGAAGCGGGACGCTTTCCGATCGCCGCCTATCCATCTGCTTATCAATTTTTCTTCACCTTTATCATTCCGATCGGATTCATCACCACCGTTCCAGCAGAAGCAATTCTAAATCGGGTTTCCAGTGGAACATCAATAGTTTCGTTATTAATCGCGAGTCTACTATTCATTATTTCTAATCGATTTTGGCGATTTGCACTGAAATTCTATACCAGCGCATCAAGCTAATCGTTCGTGGGATGGGGTACATTATCAGAAAGCGATACCTCGGGACCGTCATGATCGAAGTCGAAAAGCTTACCAAAATCTATGGTTCAACGGCAGCCATCCAAGATGTCAGTTTCTCAGTGGAACCAGGTGAAATCATGGGATTTCTTGGACCCAACGGCGCTGGCAAAACTACAACAATGCGAATCCTTGCCGGCTATCTCCCGGCCACAACAGGAACCGCTAAATTAGCAGGGTTTGAGGTTCATACTGATTCTCTAAAAGCTCGACAGAAAATTGGCTACCTTCCAGAAATACCGCCACTGTATCCAGAGATGACGATCGAAGGTTTTCTAGCTTTCGTTGCAAAAATAAAAGGAGTCAGCGCTGGCGATCGTCCCACTCGAATCAACTATGCTCTAGAAAAATGTAATCTCCTAGATCGTCGAAAAACCTTGATACGTAAGCTTTCTAAAGGATTTAAACAGCGTGTTGGGATTGCCCAGGCGATCGTCCATGATCCACCAGTCATTATATTAGACGAACCTACTGTCGGGCTGGATCCCAAACAAATTATTGATGTCCGAAAATTAATTAAAGGATTGGCCGGAAATCATACAGTTATCCTTTCAACTCATATTCTTCCTGAAGCAAGCGCTATTTGCGATCGGGTCACAATTATTAAAAACGGGAAGATTGTTGCAACTAATAAGCCCGATAATTTGATGACTGACCTGCAAGTTAGTACTAGCTACGATATTGAAGTTGATTCAAACTACGATCGGGTCCGAGACATATTAATGGGAATTCCTCATTTAAATACAGTAACGATCGCGAGTACTAAAGCTTTTAGAGACGATCGCTTAAGACTACTTATTACTTCCGAGGGTTCTCACGAGATTGGTCGTGATATTTCTACAGCATTGGTGGCTAACGGAATCCCTCCCTATGAAATGCGTAGAATCCAGGCAAGCTTGGAAGATGTGTTTTTAGAACTCACAACAGAAGACACTAGTATCATCAAAGAAATATCTGAGCCAGTTGATCAATTGCAGACAGAATCTAATGGAGATAAGCAAGAATGAAATTAGTTTGGGCTAACGTATTAGCTATTTATCAACGAGAGTTACAAAGTTATTTTATTACGCCTTGGGGTTATTTGATTGCAGGTGTATTTTGGCTAATATCAGGGTTCTTCTTTTCAATCCTTTATTATAATTTGACTGCCCAAAGCATTCTCATGGGCAGCGATCCAAACCTTCCACCAGTTGACTATGCATATGAATTAATTCGTACTTTCTTACGAGTCTTAGGCCAAGTCGTATTATTTATACTACCGATTCTTTCAATGAATCTCTATACCGAAGAACGAAAACGAGGGACACTAGAACTTCTTGCAACATCACCCATTACCAATTGGGCTGTTGCATTAGCTAAGTTGAGTGCGGTAGTAACTTTCTTTTTCACTATTCTCCTACCGATCGTAACCTATCAAATTTTTGCATTATCTGGTGCAAGTCCCGCTATTTCATTGGAACCGTTGTTGTGGGGCTACTTTGGATTATTGTTATTAGCATCTGCAATACTATCACTTGGGATGTTCATCTCATCTTTGACTGATAACACTATCGTGGCAGCGATCGGAACTTTTGGTTTAGTGTTACTACTCAGTTTAATTGATGCGGTTTCTAATTCAACAACTGGTATTGTGACTGATATTATTTCCCATATCTCACTTTTGAAACATTATGAGAATTTAGTTCAAGGGATTGTAGATAGTAGCAGTATTGTCGCGTTTGTTAGCTATATTTTATTGGGAATATTTCTGACAGCGCAGTCAGTCGAGGCATTTCGGTTTCAGCGATCGTAATCATGAAGCTTTGCTAAAAGAGTTTGTATTGGTATGTTGTTTTTAGTTTGATTTTTTATGAATGCTTTGAAACAGTTGGCTAAGTTCTTTTTTAAAAATTTAGTTTGGTTAGGAATTGGATTAATTAGTGCAGCCTTCACCTCCGGGTTGATTGCTGGATGGACCGCGTTGCAAACTGGGCTGACGATCGTTGGTATTGTTTTAATTGGTATTTGGTTGCTGATGTTGGGTCGCTTTGATGCTGCGAGTAATCAAAGTAATTTCTGGCAACGCCGATCGACTCAAGCGGGTACAGGTGCATTGATTTCGACCGTTTCGGTATTTGTGATATTGGGATTGTTGAACTTCATGGCAGTACGACATTTATATCGTGTTGATTTGACGGATACGGCTCGGCTGTCGATCGCACCAGAAACGCAACAAATTCTTAAAAACCTCAAACAGCCTGTGACGCTTTACCTGTTTGACAAAGAACAGGCTCCTGAAGATCGTGAACTGCTGCAAAATTTTCGCCGTCAAAGTCAGAATTTTTCCTTTGAATTTGTCGATCCCGACGCTAATCCAGCATTAGCTAAGAAATTTGAAATCAAAAATTCTAATCAATCTCGCGATGTTCATCTTGAATTACCTAGCAAAAATCGTAAATTATTTGTCCAATCCCTAAGTCCGCAACAACGAATTTCTGAAAGCCGTTTGGTCAGTAGTTTGCTGCAAATTGAAAGCGATCGTAAACCCCGAATCTACTTTACCCAAGGCCATGGAGAACGTAGTTTAGATCCGGGTGAAAAGAATTATGGCGCGGCGTTTAAGCTTCTTCAGGATAAGAATTTTGAAGTATTGCCATTGAATTTGGCGCAGACGTTGCAAGTGCCTATTGATGCGGCGGCGGTGGTTTTGGCAGGTCCATCGAAGCCGTTTTTCGATGCGGAACTAAAGGCAATTCAGGACTATCTGGATCAGGCGGGAAATCTGATGGTGTTGATTGATCCCGAATCTCAAGCCAATTTGACCGAGTTGCTTAAAACCTGGGGATTGGTATTAGACAATCGAGTGGCAATAGATGCTTCCGGTTCCGGTCAATTATTAAAACTTGGTCCTGCTACGCCGATCGTTCAAGATTACAACGGCAATAGTCACCCAATTACCAAAGAATTCGGCAATAACATCACATTTTATCCATTGTCTCGTCCGATCGAAATCCAGGAGGTTGCCGGGGTTCAAGCCACTCCGATTGCCTTGACAAACAAACAAAGCTGGGGCGAAAGCAATCTTCAAGAAAAACC
>JAJAYH010000016.1 GCA_026786325.1 Alkalinema sp. CAN_BIN05
GCAATATTCCTCACCGTCTGCACCTGCATCGTCAGAATGTGGCCCTGTTGCAGTCGCTTTATTGCCCCGAGGGAGACCTGCGATCGGAGACTTAGAGCTTTAAACGTGGCGATGTCGCAACCCGTCATGAGTTGGCGAAGTGCTTGACTGACTGCGTTTTGGGTCAGGTTTTGGGCTAAATCGTGATTCGATTGGGTCATGGTTGGTATCAAATTTCACAAAAATTTGTCAAGATAGTATTTATCAGAACTGCGATCAATTTTTCACCCTAAATCATACAAATAATCATATTCGCCGCTTACCCCTAACTGAGGATCTATGGATTGGTTTTCGACCATAACTGGAATTGGAATTGGATTATTGTTGATTGTCCTGCGTGGCCGACCTAAAAAAAAATCACTTATAGATTCGCCCAATAACATCGCATCGCCAAATCCGATGACCCAAGGTCTGTCGGAGACCATCGCCCCGACCGACCACCGAATCGCCTACTATTCAGCCTTAGATTTGGCTCAATTTAAAGGCAGTTTTCTATCGCGAACTTCCCACGAGTTACGATCGCCCCTAAATGCCTTAATCAGCAGCCTGCAAATGATCCAAGCTGGACTTTGCGACGACGTTGAAGAAGAAAAGGAATACGTCGGCTTTGCCCATGATGCCGCACTCAAATTTATTGGTTTATTAGACGAAGTGCTGAAAGTTTCAAAACTTCAGTCTAGTAGTCTCGATGTTGCTAAAACAGAAGTCGATTTGGCCATCGTGTTGCAAGAAGTCTATTTTATGACCCGTCAACTCGCCGCCAATCGTAATCTGCGGCTTCAGATCCCCATGCTAGACGACGAAATTTTAATCCAAGCCGATCCAACGTATCTGCAACAAGCACTCACTATCCTCGTCAGCCGATCGATCGCCGCCATGGACGAAGGAAGCATTATTTTTTCTCTCACCACAAACGGAAAACAAGTCACGCTCACATTGCAAGATGAGTTGCCCGAAGCACAATGGCAAGACACCGTAGATGTGTTGACCAACCCTAATACATCCTTGACACAATTGCCCGAGATCCCGGCGGCTGAACGATCGGCGGCTGACCAATCGACGATCGCCATGGAATTCAGTCCATCATTTCGGCTTTTGTTAGCGCGAGAATTACTCGGCATTATGGGAATCTCGCTATCCGTCGATACCAATGTTGTAACCAAGGTCATAACCAATGCCGTACCCCGATCGATCCAATGCCACTTTCATCTCGCCTAATCGTATAATTATGCTACTAGCGAACACGATCGAAGCGGAGAAGACCAGTCATGCCAATGATCGAAACCAAGACCCAACCCATGGTCATCAATATGGGGCCACACCATCCGGCCACCCACGGATGCTTTCGGTTAGTCGTCACGTTGGATGGCGAAAATGTAATCGATTGTGAGCCTGTGTTGGGCTACCTCCATCGCGGGATGGAAAAAATAGCCGAAAACCGCACAACTATCATGTACGTGCCCTACACCAGTCGCTGGGATTACTACGGTGGTATGTATAACGAAGCCATTACGGTAAACGCTGTTGAAAAACTCGCGGGAATTCCAGTCCCTCGGCGGGCCAGCTACATTCGGGTCATCATGCTCGAACTCTGCCGTCTAGTTAATCATCTGCTCTGGCTCGGACCGTTTATTACGGATCTTGGCGGCGCGACCCCGTTTTTCTATACGTTACGCGAACGGGAAATGATTCTCGATTTGTTTGAAGCGGCAACAGGCTACCGCATGGTCAACAACAACTATTTCCGAGTTGGCGGTGTGGCGGCTGATTTGCCCTACGGCTGGTTTGAAAAGTGCGCCGATTTTTGTAACTATTTCATTCCAGCATTGGATGAATATGAAAAACTAATCACCAACAATCCAATTTTCCGTCGTCGTCTTGAAGGCGTGGGCGTGTTGTCCCGCGAAGATGCGATTAACTATAGCTGTTCTGGGCCAATGCTTCGAGCGTCTGGTGTGAAGTGGGATTTGCGTAAGGTCGATCATTACGAATGCTACGACGATTTTGATTGGGATGTAGCATGGGCCACGGAAGGCGACTGCTTAGCGCGCTATACCGTTCGGATTCAGGAAATGCGCGAGTCTACCAAAATCATTCAGCAAGCGATCGCAGCTATCCCCGGTGGATCCTACGAGAATCTAGAAGCACAACGAATGATGGCGGGTCCAAAGTCTGAATGGGATGCACCTGAATTCCAATATATCTCCAAGAAAATTGCGCCCACCTTCAAAATTCCCAAGGGTGAACATTACGTTCGTCTTGAAGCTGGACGGGGTGAAATGGGGATTTTCATCATGGGAGATGACAGCATGTTCCCTTGGCGTTTAAAAATTCGTCCCGGTGACTTCAACAACCTGCAAGCCTTCCCAAAAATGGTTCAAGGTCTAAAGGTAGCTGATTTATTTATCACCTTGGGCAGCGTGGATATAGTGATGGGTTCCGTCGATCGTTAGCGTCTATTGTTAATATTGCTCCAAATCTTACAGATTAAAACATCGGCCCAATTGCCAAGACCGATGTTTTAATGATTAATGTACGAATAGTTAGGAATGTACTGAAAGGCTTAACCTTAACAAAATCTTGGCTCCCAACCAACGAGAACAGGCGATCCCCACACCATGTTTTTAAAATCAAATGAAAAGCTGGTCTAAAAAATCACAAAATCATCCCGAATCAATGAGCTGGTACATACATACTTCTTGCGTAAACCGCTAGACTAGGATTTAATCAGGTTTGGCACTCGTTAAATCAATGCTTTTAAAAAACTTCAGGACAAACATGAGTGCGATAGTTTGAAGTAATAACTTTAAATATGCCAAGTATTGATCCTTAATGTTCTCTACCTTTATCTAGGTTTCTGTGAACCATTCTATCAATTATGGATTCATCACAGTATCTAAACCATCGTTTACTATCCTTTCAAGTTTTCGTGTCGTAAATGTAAAAAATGTCTTGTCTGTATTTTACTCAGAGCTTTGAAAAGTGCTTTGTGTGATCTTCAGGTAGCAAATGAGTTCTAAGCTCCACAGGATATTGGCTAATCCAAGTCGATTTATTTTGATGTACTTTCTACTCCGATTCTTAGTCTAACCACACTCCCACAATTGGTGAATTTTCCATGCAATATCAAGCACAGTTGACTCCTTGGATCGTCTATCTAGTTGAATCTGAGACCCTTCGTAATCAAGTCAGCCGTTTTCGCCGCCGCAATGACGCAGATGCTTATATCAAGGTTTTGCGTAATACCAAGCCTGATTCTAATTTCATGGTTGAGTTTGATTCGGCAAGTTTTGCGAAAAAAGTAAAAGCTGCTGAGCCGGCATTGGTGTAAGTGGTATTTGATTTCATTGGTTCAATTCTTTAATTGTTCATGAAACTGCTCTTTGAACCTGTCAGCCAACTTACAAGTTAATTGTTTTACAGGTTTGAGCTTAAATACCTTTATGGCGTGGGCAGATTATTGTCTACGTCATTTCTATGAGTAATTGATGTGAAGATGACTAATCAATTGGAGTGGATACAAGAAGCGTTGGGCGATGACCGATCGTTAATGCCTTTTGTTGAATTCATGGGGTTGGCACTCTACAATCCAGTTAAGGGCTACTACGTTACTCAGGGTATGAATATTGGGGCACGCGGGGATTTTTATACTTCGCCTCACTTGAGTCCTCTATTTGGGGAATGCCTTGCCCGACAAGTGATCGATTGCTGGGAAATCATGGGGCAACCGATCGCATTTGAACTGATTGAAATGGGTGCAGGACAAGGAATTCTCGCCGCAGATATTCTTCAGGCGATCGCCCAAATTTGTCCAGAACTATCCCAAATTTTGACCTATGGCATTATTGAACGATCGCAATCCCTCAAGCTAGCCCAACGTTATCATCTTGCAACCTGGGGATCTGTGATTCAATGGCGAGATTGGGAAACAATTCAAAGCTCGTCCATACAAGGCTGTTTTATTTCCAATGAATTAGCAGACGCGTTTCCAGTTCATCAAGTGGTGTGGCAAGACCAAAGGCTTCAGGAAGTCTATGTCAGCTTTGATGGCGATCGCCCAAGAGAACAGCTCGGCCCGCTCTCAACGCCAAAATTACAGAACTATTTCGATCGCTTGGGCATTAATTTTGAACATTACCCCGATGGCTATCGAACCGAAGTAAATTTGAATGCGATTGATTGGATCCAAACACTTGCCAATAGACTCGACCATGGTTATGTCTTAACAATCGATTATGGCTACAGCGCCGATCGATATTACAATTCTCGTCGAACGGGCGGAACGCTTCAATGCTATTACCAGCATCAAGCCAACTCAAATCCCTATGTAAACGTAGGATTACAAGACATTACGGCTCATGTTGATTTCACGACATTGGCAGAGCGAGGTGAAGAATTTGGTCTGACTTCATTGGGATTAACGCAGCAGGCATATTTTTTGATGGCGTTGGGGTTGGGCGATCGGATTGCGGCCTTAAGTCAAACAGAAACGCAAAATATCCAAGAAATTAACGATAGACTTCAAACTCGGACCGCACTTCATCGATTAATTGATCCCACGGGTCTCGGAAACTTTTGCGTATTAATCCAGTCCAAGAATTTAAGCGCAACCGAATCAGGCCGATCGTTACGGGGCTTGACCATTCCAGAACGATTCCCAACACCAA
>JAJAYH010000017.1 GCA_026786325.1 Alkalinema sp. CAN_BIN05
ACGGATTCGAGAATCTTATCAAGAAGCTGTCCAGACTTGCCCACGAATGGTTTGCCCTGAAGATCTTCATTCTCTCCTGGCCCTTCTCCAATAATCAAAATCATCGCATTTGGATTTCCACGACTCACGACTGCATTGGTTCGAGTTGCGCCGAGTTCGCACCGTTGACATTCACTACAGTGAACCTGCACTTTATCCATTGAGTCATAGGTTCCGGCTGGAATTGGCATTTTTCTGGTCGTCGGGATGAGCGCTATATCAAAGGTCGTCGGGTCGAATATCGCTTCGGTGGGCTTTTTAGTCTTGGTTTTGGCTGGCTTTACATCAGGTTTTACATCAGGACTATCATCGGAGGCTAAATCAAAAAGACTGAACTGTTCGTTGGACATGACAAAGTTTGACGGGATGATGGTGTTGGTTGGTGACTAATTGTACGAGATTTGTACGGGATCTGGTCTAAAAGTGAGCCATTCTCTGACCTAATCTAATTCAGCAGCGCGGCTCAGTACACATTAAATAACGTTGGTTGGCAATACGATTGAACATAAGTCAATGAAGTCGAATCCCAAGTGGCCCGTGTTCAACCAAATGTCAAAGCGCTATTGCCATTAGCCCAATGTTGCCAGGAGAATCAGGGAAATAGTGGGTATTGTTTGCGGTAATATAGCGATAGCGTTGTAGTTTTGCTAAATAGATTGATATTGCGTAAAACTATAACCTGTTCTTCTACACCGAATTATTTATGTCTCTCGATCGCGCCGAAGTCCATAAAGTCGCAAATCTCGCCCGTCTCGCCCTTACGCCTGACGAAGAAGAACAGTTCGCCGGACAGCTCAACGGTATTTTGGAATATATTGAGCAACTGAATGAACTAGATGTGAGCAATGTTGAACCCACGACACGGGCGATCGATGTCAGTAATGTCACTCGCGTTGATGAAATGAAAGTCTATGACAACCGTGAAGGCTTAATGAACAGTGCCCCCGATCGGGATGAAAACTTCTTTAAAGTCCCCAAAATAATCGCAGGCGACTAAGCTCGATTAAATAACAGCCGCATCAAACAGCCGCAGGAGCTTGACGCAAGGGCGGCTGATAGCCTTGTTCAAATGCATAACGGACCAACTGCGATCGGTTTTCGAGTTGCAATTTGTTGAGAATGTTGCTGAGGTGCGTTTGAACCGTGCGGGGGCTGACAAATAGATGTTCCCCAATCTGTTTATTGGTATGGCCTTGAGTCACTTCCCAGAATACCTTTTCTTCAGCGGGCGTTAGGGGCAACGGCGCAGGTAATGGGGCCACAACAGGTAAGGAGGTCGCTTGTTGTACGAGTCGAACGATTTCTGCATTGGTTCGCCGACTGCGTTCGAGTTGTGCATCAATTTTGGCCAAGAGTTCGCGGGTTTCAAAGGGCTTGATTAAATAATCATCTGCCCCGATCGAATGCCCTTGGACGCGGTCCTCGACTGCCGATCGGCTAGATAAGAAAATAAAGGGTACAAGCTGTCCCGATCGGCTCATCCGAATTTGCCGACAAAATTCAAAGCCGTCCATTTCAGGCATCAATACATCAGAGACAATTAGGTCAGCAGGATCCTCTTGAAATGTCTTCAATGCTCCGACTCCCGAACCCGCTGTCTGCACCACAAACCCACGCTTGAGTAAGTATCGCTCCAAGGCAACCCGTAAAGTCGTGTCATCATCCACAATCAAAATTTTCTTCATAATCCGGTACGCAACCCCAAAATAAGTCAATCCGTCAATTGTCTGGCTATTCTCCAGTCTTCCCTCAGGAGGATTGGAAATGGAGACTGCGATTGGGTGAAGGCAATATTTCCGAGAGATTACGGGATCTTAAGCAAACCAAAGCCAGCCGTCATCTGCCATGAGTATTTTGTAAGTAAGCTTTTATTATTTTATGAAGTCTATGTAAAAACACTGAGATTTAGTGGCAGCGATCTGGAAAACAGAAGACTCTAAAATATGAGCAAATAAAATTGCAAGTCAAGTTGCACTACAAATTGCATAACTAGTGGTGAATTTGATATGGACATCATTCAGACTTTTCTATTTTTCCATATAGTCTAAATAACGATCGCATTCGGGAGAGGCAATGATTTATTTCAGATTAAAATTTGAACGAATGTAACGAAATTGACGTAATTAAGAATTTGTAATACATTCATGGCACATGTCGTCCTAAATTGATATGAAGCGAATTTTGCAAGCGGTAGGTTTATCTGTCGCTTGCACTGAGTCTCTTCGGCTGCACTTTTATGGTCTGCTGAGACCCGATCGTGAGCAAAACCTCTTAACATAAGCGTCTGGAACCCTAAAACAATGAGCAACTTAGCATTAAAACTTCGCGAAGGCACTAAAAAAGCCCACACGATGGCAGAGAATACTGGATTTATCGCTTGTTTCTTGCGCGGAACCGTAGAAAAACAGTCCTATCGTAAGCTAGTTGCGAATCTGTACTTTGTGTATTCCGCCATGGAAGACGCGATGCATCAGCTCAAGGACCATCCAGTCATGGGCAAAATGTATTTCCCTGAACTCGATCGTAAAGCGTCTCTAGAGAGCGATCTGGAGTTTTATTATGGAGCCAACTGGAAGACGGATATCAAACCTTCCGTTGCGACTCAGGACTACGTTGCTGAGATTAATCGGGTGGCTAAAGAAGATCCCGAGCTGATGATTGCGCATCTTTATACCCGCTACATTGGCGATCTTTCGGGTGGCCAAATCCTGAAAAAAATTGCCGTCAATGCCATGAACCTGAATGATGGCGAAGGCACAAGTTTCTATGAGTTCGCGAAAATCTCTGATGAAAAAGAATTCAAAGTCATGTATCGCGGCACTTTGGACGGTTTGGATATTTCCGATGAAAAGGGTGATGCGATCGTAGAAGAAGCGAACGACGCGTTTCATCACAACATGAAAATGTTCCAAGAGCTTGAAGGAAACTTGATAAAGGCGATTGGAATTCAGCTCTTTAACTTGATGACTCGTCGGGGTCGTAAGGGCAGTACGGAACTAGAAACTGCATAAGTTTTAAATCCGGATGGTTACACTGAATTAATTGTGAGTGTTCTAAAGGGGCGATGTTGCGTAAAGCGATCGTCCCTTTTTCATGGATAATTCATGGAGGATTTATTACCGCGCCTCCATGAATAGTTCTTCGTCTTCGCAACTCAATCTTCTCTGGCAGCAAATTACGCTCCAGACCTTACCGCTCTATCAATGGCGCACTGCAAGCTACGTATCGCAGGTTGTTGGGGCGCTTCAGTGCTGGCGATCGGGGAGCGTGCTGTTGCAGTGGGGGGATGGCATTGCGTTGGGTCTATTGGGAATCTTGTTTGCGGCGGCTCCCTACATTTCCACGACGTTGATTAGTCTGCTGTTGGTGGGATGCATTGGGTTTTGGGCGTTGCTGACCTTGGCGGAGACTAGAGAAAAATCGGGCTGGGGACTCACGCCGATTCATTTGACGGTGATGGTGTACTGGGGCATTAGCGCTATTGCCACCGGATTGTCTCCGGTCCGTATGGCAGCACTTGAGGGGTTGAGTAAGCTGACGCTGTATCTCTTGATTTTTGTGGTGATGGCGCGGGTGTTGCGTTTGGAGAAGTGGCGGAGTGCTTTGATTACGATTTATTTACACACAGCGCTTTTGGTCAGTTGTTACGGGATTCGTCAATGGATCTTTGGTGCCCCGGCGTTGGCAACTTGGTCGGATCCGGATTCAGAGATGGGAAATTTTACTCGTGCCTACAGTTTTCTTGGCAATCCAAATCTTTTATCGAGTTATTTGATGCCTGCAGTGGCCTATAGTTTGATGGCGATTTTTTCCTGGGTGGGGATGTATCGCAAGGCGTTGGCGGTGGTGATGTTTGCGACTAATTTGGCCTGTGTGGCATTTACCTATAGTCGGGGTGGCTGGATTGGGTTGGTGTTGATGTTTGGGACGATCGCGCTGCTGTTGGGATATTGGATGAATTTGTATCGTAAGAAATGGGTGTTGCCTTCTATTTTGGGTGGATTGATTTCTGTGATTGTGATTGGTGTGGTGTTTGTTCCGCCGATTCGTAATCGAGTGTTGAGTATGTTCATTGGACGCGGTGATAGTAGTAATAATTTCCGTTTGAATGTTTGGCAATCGGTGATTGAAATGATTAAAGCGCGTCCAGTGTTAGGGATTGGTCCAGGGAATGATGCATTTAATAAAGTTTATCCGCTCTATGCTCGAACAAAATTTACGGCATTGAGTGCGTATTCTCTTTTTTTGGAGATTTCAGTGGAAACGGGGTTGGTTGGATTGACGTGTTTTCTTTGGATGTTACTGGTGACATTTACTCAAGGCGGTCTGCAATTGCAGCGCTTGCGAAATGCGACAAATTCTCAAGGGTTTTGGTTGATTGGAGCGATCGGGGCAATGGTTGGGTTGTTGGGGCAGGGCGTGGTGGATACGGTTTGGTATCGGCCTCAGGTGAACATTTTGTGGTGGATGGCGGTGGCTATTGTGGCTAGTTTTTATAACGTTTCGCTGACGGATGTTAGGAAGCCGATGGAGGTTGGTGAGAGTTCGGATTAATAGTTAGAATAGGCTCAGTTTGAAGCGTCTCAAGATATGTAACTACTTTCAATTATGCAACTCAAAAGATATAACTATTGGCAGGATGAGGATTTTCAGGATTACGGTATCAGGGTGAGTTGAATGTGGATGTGTTGGACCATGATGGTACGGAGAAGTTGCAAAAGTGGTTTGACGATCGGTGGGCGGATAAATATTGTTTAGATATTTCGCCGCAACTGCCACCGCTTATAATCCCCGCCTAAGATTTTTTGCTTTAGGTGAGGATCATTTCTAGCGTGAATAACTGTTAGTTTTTACCAGCGGTGGCTTCTAGAAACGAATCCTGCTCAGGAGTCCAAGCAATCTCATCACCCGTACCAAAGTGACCATCAAATTTCGTCACTCTCACATCTCCTAGTAC
>JAJAYH010000018.1 GCA_026786325.1 Alkalinema sp. CAN_BIN05
CTGTTGAACCGATCGACGATGGAGCAACTCCGATACCAAAAACTCATCATACAGATCGATATCACCCGCCAACAAACTCAAATTCGGCACATTACACACATAGCCCTGAATCGCATCTCGGGTCAGATCCGCTAGTTTTGGATTGCCGCGAACTCCTTCATGAATCAAAGTCCGCAGCGTCTTTTTCTGCGCTCGCAAATTTGCAAATTCCTCCGGCGGCATCAAACTCAAAGTCGCACTAATTTGGGTATCTAAATCAACAATTAAGACCCGTTTATTATGATACTTCGCCAAACAGGTCGCCAAATTGACGGTCATTGTCGTCTTGCCAACGCCACCTTTCATGTTGGTGGATGCGATGATATACGCCATGAGTCATTGCCTTCCTGAAGGATGAAAATCAAGCCCATTGGTTAGCTTATGCAGCTAAGTGAGGGGACTGGGAGCTAATATACATTAACCGAGCGATCGCACGACATCTTTCTGAGGACATCTTCTAAGAGCTATGCAGTACTGGAATACCCTTCAATCCCAAGTAAAATCCTCATCTTCCGCCCCTACCTGGGATCTATCCGACCTCTACAACGGCCTTGAAGATCCTGCAATCCAAACCGACTTGCAAGCCCTCAGCCAATCCGCCAGCCAGTTTCGAGCAACCTATCGGAATCACGTCAACCGCCTCAGCCCCGTGCAGATTGCCGACTGTTTACATCAGCTTGAAGCTATGTATGAACGATCGGGCTACTTGTATGCTTTTCCTGCATTAATTTTCAACGCAAATACCCAAGATCAAACCGCTAAACAAGCCATGGATAAAGCCATGGAAGCCTATACTCAGCTTCAGAATCAACTGTTGTTTTTTGACCTAGAACTCAAGCAACTCGCCCCAGAGCAGTTTCAAAAATTAACGATATTACCCGAACTCCAGACCTATCAGCACCACCTACACGAAATCGATAAATCTCGCCCCTACCTGCTCCCCGAAGCCGTTGAACAAACCCGCAACCAGAGCAGTCTCACGGGCCGCGAGGCATTCATTCAGCTTCGATCGGTCCATCTAGGCGAACAAACCTACAATCCCGTCACACCGCCCGACGGCCAAAGCGCCAGCACCGAAGCCGAACTAGGAGCGTTGTCCTTCCATCCCGATCGAGACACTCGAACCGCTGCCTATCAGTCCATCCGATCGGTGATGAAAACCCACAACTCTCTCTATGCCTACATTCTCAACGCCGTCGCCCAAGACCACAGATTAGAAAACGAAATTCGCGGCCATGGCTCAACCCTAGAAAAGCAACTCCTGGGCGATCAAGTATCCGAATCTGTTTTCAATGCAATCATGGAGGGAATGAGCGATCGAGCGGACCTATTTCAGCGTTATTACCGTTTGAAAGGAAAAGCCCTAGGCCAGACAATTCGCAGTGCAGATCTGTATGCTCCTTGGAGTCTTGAGGCCGTCCCTGCAATTCCCTACGAGGAAGGGATTAAGACCTTGATGGCGGCGATCGAGCAGTTTGATGTGAACTATGCGCGTCGAGCAGAAGAATTTTTCGTCAATAACTGGGTGGATGCAACGGTGCGACCCGGTAAGCAAAGTGGAGCATTCTGTTGGTACATTCACGGCAAGCATAGTTATTTGCTGCAATCCTATACGGAAGACCATAGCTCACTATTTACGCTGGCTCACGAGATGGGGCACGGGTTACATTTCGCTTGGATCGCCGATCGGCAGAGCTATTTCAACAGTATGCCGCCTATGGTTTCGGCAGAAATTGCTTCGACATTCAATGAATTACTGTTGCTGGATTATTTATTGAAACAGGCGGAAGGGGATAAAGAATTAACTAAAACTTTAATCACTCGTCAACTTGAAGATCAGCTTAGTCTTCTGTTCCGCCAAAGCACTATCAGCCGCCTAGAGCGCATGATTCACGATCGGGCCACTGAAGGAACGTTTGATGCGACCTTTGTAAATCAAGCTTGGATGGAGTTGTATAAAAATCTTTGCGGGGATGCGGTGGAGCTTTTACCTGAGCATCAATACGATTGGGCGCGCATTGGCCATATCTTCTTCAAACCCTTTTATTGTTATCAATATACCGCCTCCACTATTGTCAGCTTGGCCTGTTATCAAAAGTATCTCGAAGTCGGGAAAGCCTTCATTCCAGGATATTTAGAATTGCTTTCCGTGGGCGGCAGTATGGATCAAGTGGAGGCACTGAAAAAGTATGTTGGGGTAGATCTGGAAGATGCTGCGACAATTCGTGGGGCGTTGCAGTATGTGGAACGGTTAATCGATCGGCTGGAGGAGTCGATCGATTAATCCGTCATTAACTAACTTTTGGAATATTGGTCTAAATATCGCGGGATTACTGGGTGAGATTACTTAGTCTCCATCCAATTTTTACCCGAATGAATATCGACCTTCAGCGGCACAGATAATTGAACTGCACTTTCCATCGTGACTTGAATCAACGATCGGACTTCTTCCCAGAGATCAGGACGCACTTCAAAAATCAATTCATCATGCACTTGTAGTAAAAGTGTTGCATCCAGAGATTTAAGCTTAGGTTGCAATTGAATCATCGCCAGTTTGATAATATCAGCACTCGATCCTTGGATTGGCGCATTGGCCGCAGCACGCAAGGTTTGAGCATCGAATTGATCTCGCAGTCGAATGGATTTTAAATCAATATCTTTTTGATTGGTTCCTTGCAGTATTTTTACACTTTCACTATTGAAACTAAAGTACCGACGACGGCCACAAATCGTCTCGACATAACGATTTGCGATCGCCTCTCGTTTCATTTGTTGCAAGTATTCAAACACCTTGGAATACCGTTGGTTAAAACGTTCAATAAATTGCTTTGCTTCAGCTACTTTCATATTAGTTTCTTGAGCAAATTTCTGTGCGCCCATACCGTAAATCACGCCAAAATTAATGATTTTTGCAAGGCGGCGTTCTTCTGATGAAATATCATCTTTATCCAATAGTAATCGGGCTGTTAGAGTATGAACATCTTCGTTATTTCGGTAGGCTTCGAGTAGAACAGGCTCTTGGCTAAGGTGGGCCAAGATTCGCAATTCGATTTGGGAATAGTCTGCACCGACCAGGAGCCAGCCATCTCGGGGAATGAATGCTTTACGGATTTGGCGGCTGAATGCGGTGCGAATGGGAATGTTTTGGAGGTTGTGTTCAGATGAGGAAAGTCGGCCTGTGGCGGTGACGGCTTGGTTGTAATCGGTATGGACTCTTTGCGTATCGGACCTGACCAAGTTTGGCAATGCGTCAACGTAGGTAGATTTGAGTTTGGATAAGGTTCGGTATTCAACGATCGAGTCTATAAC
>JAJAYH010000019.1 GCA_026786325.1 Alkalinema sp. CAN_BIN05
CATAACTAATTCCCATACAATTTCCCCATCATCATCCAATAGCCAGATGCCAAAAACTCACCATAAAAGATTGATACAATAGCACCTAATGCTAAAAATGGTCCAAAAGGCATTGGATTACCCCGCTTCAATAGGTTAAGTGCAATCGCTCCAAACCCAAAAACAACCCCAGCCAAACAGGCCAAAAAGCCAGACATCAACATTAGCTTCCAACCCAACCACGCCCCAATCATTGCCAACAGCTTCGCATCGCCGCCGCCCATCGCATTCGGTCCAAAAGATAAACGACCGATCCATGTTACAACATCTAATAGCCAAAGCCCCAACACTGCTGAAAACACCGCCCACAAAAAGCCCCAAACACTAGAAACCCCAGAACCATTGACAGTCGCGATCGCTGTTTGGAACGCTAAACCAATGATTAATCCAGATTTCATTAATCGATTTGATAACGTCAAAGTATCCAGATCGATTAATGCTAATGCCAACAGAAAACTAATAAAAACCCAATAGCCGATCGTCTGTAACGAAAACCCAAAAAACAAGAATGTTGCTAAAAACAACACCATTACCACCGTCTCAACGATCGGATAGCGCGGTGAAATTGAGGCACCACAATGGGCGCACTTCCCTCTCAAGGTTAACCAGCCAAAAATCGGAACGTTTTCCCGTTTACGAAGCGGCGTTAAGCAATCGGGACAGCGAGATGGCGGATGGCTTAAGGAAATTCCAGCGGGTAGTCGATAGACCACCACATTCAAAAAACTACCAATGGACGCTCCCAAAATTGCAACGAGTAAAATCGCCGAACCGTCAAATAAAACGTCCATCACCACTAATCACCCTAAATTACCGCGCATCAATACTACCGCGCATCAATTGAACTAAATGGAATAAAGCATTCTTTCGGTAACAATGCTGGTTTTTGTTTGAAAATAAGTTTGCCACGATAGCTTGTGCGATCGATCGCCACGCCCAACGGTAATTCAGTTACCTCAGGATGAACAGTATAGTAAGTTTCATAAATCGTCCGAGCCGCCTGAATAATGGACGGGTCTTGCTCTGGAGGAATTGTCGCGTAGCTCATACTTATTCCTTTATTATTCAGTTCATTATCAATGTTTGAAACAGAACCATCTTTTGGCATATTCGCATTAAAAAACGACCCAAAAGCATTTCCACTCCACCGCGATCGTTCTTCTAGCTTGATCGATTCCGTCACACTCATTACCCCACACACTAGTCTGTAGATTTCAATTAATCAATCTCAAGCGCAAACACCATACGGTCTACTATCCGAATAATCTATGCACTTAAATCGGATTTTACTTCAGAAATCTAAAAGTGACCGAAAATAAAAATGACACGACCCATCGCCACCTATTAGATATCAACCACCTGTCAGATATCAATGAAATTCAACCTAAATCGCCTAATGGCTAACCAAAGGCAGGTTTGATGAAATTGTGCTAGCATTAATCACAATTAGTTAGAATTCATCCCCCATCTATTTAATGAGCAAGGTTCTGGTCCTCAACGCCTCCTACGAACCGCTGAATCTCACAAGTTGGCGGAGAGCAGTTGTTTTATTAATCAAAGGCAAAGCGGAGCAGCTCGAAGACACAGGGCGCGCTATTTATGCGGACTTTCCTATGCCTTCCGTCATCAGATTGCGGCAATATGTCCGTATTCCGTACAATGATGTACCGTTAACCCGCAAAAATCTACTTTATCGCGATGATTGTAGCTGTCAATATTGTGGTGCGACGGGAAGCCTCATGACATTAGATCATGTTATTCCTCGATCTCGGGGTGGAAAAGACACCTGGGATAATGTTGTGATTGCTTGTAGTCGCTGCAATACGAAAAAGGGGAGTCGTACGCCCAAGGAGGCGGGAATGCCCTTGTCAAGGCAACCCCATCAACCCCATAGCAGCCTATTTTACGAAGTCTCGCGTTACATTAAGGCTGGGTCACATCAAGAATGGCGAAAGTATGTGATTGGTGCGTAATCAGGTGAGTGTGATTAGTTTTTGAATTGATTGAACTTAGATTTGCATCACAATGTAGTGCTTAACGCAGCTTAATGCGAGATAATAGTAATCGGCTTTACGAGATCTAGGCTCCACTTCATGACGATCGCATTCCACTCCAGAGAAAAATCAAGCGACTGGCGGTTATTTCTAAAACTGGTCCCCTACGCCCGCCGAAACGCTCGCATTATCATTGTGGCGATTTGTCTATTAATTCCAGCAGCTTTAGCGCGGGCAGTCCAGCCCATTATCGTTGGCCAAGTGGTGTCATTACTGCGCCAAGAAGATTCTCGATGGTCGTTTTTGAAAAATATTCCCATCAGTGATGGACTGAATATCATTGCATTGCTGCTGCTGGCGACGATGGTGGCCCGCGTTATTTGTTATTCGACGCAAGGGTTTCTGGTCCAACGATCGGGGCAACGCATCACCGCCGATATTCGCAGCGATTTGTTTACCCATGTAACTTCGTTAGCTGTTCGTTTTTTCGATCGGACTCCCGTCGGCAAATTGATTACTCGGTTGACTAGCGATGTGGATGCCCTAGGAGAAGTGTTTTCAACGGGCGCGATCGGGATTATTGGCGATTTGGTGTTGATGTCGGCGATTACGGTGTTGATGTTTATGAAACAGTGGCAGTTGGCATTGCTATTGGTATTGCTGTTGGTGCCGACGGCGCTGCTTGTGGTGTATTGGCAAAAGCAGTATCGTAAAGCAAACTATGATGCCCGCGAAGAACTATCCAGTCTTAACTCAATGTTGCAAGAAAACATTTTGGGCGTTGGTGTGGTGCAATTGTTTCGTCGGGAACGCCTGAATAGTGAGATTTTTTTTAATACCAATCGTAAATATATTAAAGAAGTTGATGCCACAATTTTTTATGATTCGGCAGTATCATCAACATTGGAATGGGTGTCGTTAGTCGCTATTGCCGGAGTATTGAGCATTGGCGGTAGCTTTGTTATGGGCAAGACCTTGGACTTTGGTACGTTATCTGCGTTCATTTTGTTTGCCCAGACTTTGTTTGATCCATTGCGACAATTTGCAGAAAAATTCACGGCGATTCAGGCTGGGTTTACGGCGATCGAACGGATTAATGATGTTATGGACGAGCCAATAGAAATCCGCGATCGGGTCACTACTCAATCTCTTTCGACTTTTGATAGTAAAACCGTCGGTGAAATTCGGTTTGAGCATGTGACGTTTGGCTACAAGCCCGGTGAATATGTGATTCATGATTTGGACTTTACTATTAAATCAGGTGAAAAAGTCGCGCTTGTTGGTCCGACAGGCGCGGGAAAAAGTTCAATTATTCGTTTACTCAGTCGGCTTTATGATCCACAAGAAGGCAGAATTCTGTTGGATGGCGTTGATATTCGGGATTTGCCTCAAGCGGAGTTGCGTAAACGGATTGGGATTATTTTGCAGGATGGTTTTATTTTTGCAGGTGATGTGAAGGGCAATATTACGCTGGGTGAAACTTATCCTCTGGAAGAGATTCAGGCGGCGGCAGAGAAGACTAATGTGTCAAAGCTTATCGAGCAATTGCCCCACGGCTACGATACACAGCTCCGAGAGCGTGGAACCAATCTTTCCGGTGGTCAAAAGCAGCTCATAGCCTTTGCGCGCGCCGCCATCCGTGACCCGAAAATTCTAGTTCTTGATGAGGCGACATCGAGTTTGGATGTGGGGACGGAAGCCCAGATTCAAGAAGCGTTGGAGCATATGCTAGAAGACCGTACCGCTATTATCATCGCTCACCGTTTGAGTACAATTCGCAATGTCGATCGTATTCTTGTATTGAAACGTGGTGAATTGGTGGAGTCCGGTAGCCACGATCAATTGCTTGCTCAAGATGGATTGTATGCAGGACTATATAAATTACAAATGTTGGGACAATAATTGATTTAAACTTTGACCCCGTATCAACGATCGCAATCCGATCGTTGATTGAATAGAATCTGACTCTAGGATTAATTTGCCGATCGCTTAACTCATTTCTAACATCCGTTGCATTGGTCGTAGTGCCGCCGATCGTGTTGCTTCATCCATGGTGATTTCAGGCGTTTTATTTAGCATTGCTAGATATAGTTTTTCTAAGGTATTGAGCCGCATATACGGGCATTCATTACAGGCACAATTTGCGATCGGAGGCGCTGGAATGAAATGTTTATTAGGTGATTTTTTTTGCATTTGGTGAATGATTCCAGATTCGGTCAACACAATGAATTGATTACGATCGCTCTTCTGTGAATAATTCAATAATCCTGTAGTAGATGCAATGTAGTTTGCATATTTTAAAAGTGGTGGTTCGCATTCAGGATGTGCAATCACCTCAGCATTGGGATACTTAATCATCAAATCTACTAGCTTCTTTTCCGAAAATGTTTCGTGAACAATACAACTCCCCTGCCAAAGCACCATATCGAGCCCCGTTTGTTCCATCACGTAACGCCCAAGATTCCGATCGGGGGCGAAAATAATGGGCTGATCTGTGGGGAGTTGCTGGACTATCTTCACCGCATTAGAACTCGTACAAATAATATCGCTCATGGCTTTGATGTCTGCCGTGCAATTAATGTAGGAAATCACCAAATGGTCGGGATGCTGACGCTTGAAATCGGCGAACTTATCAGGAGGGCAACTATCGGCCAAGGAACATCCTGCATCGAGATCGGGTAACAACACAAGCTTTGTGGGATTAAGAATTTTTGCCGTTTCCGCCATGAAGTGAACGCCTGCGAAGACAATTACATCCGCATCTGTCTGAGCCGCTTGCTGAGCCAGTCCTAGGGAGTCACCGAGGTAATCTGCGATGTCTTGAATGTCTGCGTCTTGATAATAATGGGCCAAGATAACTGCATTCATCTCTTTTTTCAAGGCTTCGATCGCCCCAAATAAGTCTTTTGGCAGGACATTTTTAGGCCCAGTTTGAGCAGTAGGTGCGGTGGTGAACATGGTGTGAATTTAAGATTGTGGAGGTGGGTACTTTTAGTATAAATTACCAAAACTAAAAGTCAATCTTTTATTAAAAATTGCTAAAAGTTTGGTCAGTGAGGTCGCAGTTAGATGGCGATCGAAAAACTTAGAAAACTTATACAGCGTAACCCCATGCTCTGCCGTCATCCCCTAAAATAGAGAAGTCCTGATTTCCCTGCATGAACCTTTGATCCAGCAAGAGACGCTAAATTTATTGGAATGGTCACGGCTTTGTCAACACTTAGCGACCTTTGCCGCCACAAAATTGGGTTCGATCGCCGCCCAGCACTTAGTTATTCCCACTACAAAAGCCGAGACGTTAAATCTATTGGCGCAAACCCAAGAGACCTATAAACTTGAGAGTTCTGTGTCGGGTGGGCTGCCCTTTGGGGGAATTCAGGACATTGG
>JAJAYH010000020.1 GCA_026786325.1 Alkalinema sp. CAN_BIN05
AAAAAATGGGATTGCGATCGTTCAAGTGATTCAAGACAAACTTACAAAACTTGCCCCACAAAATTCTACACTCTACGCCAAAAATGCAACGGCTCTGCGCGATCGGCTCGCCAAAGTAGACGCTTGGATTCAAACCTCGATCGCCACCATTCCCGCCGCATCTAAAAAGCTCGTCACCACTCATGACGCACTTTCTTATTATGGTGCTGCTTATGGATTGCCGATTGAAGGGGCATTACAAGGCATTAGCACCGACGAAAAACCAACGGCCTCGCGGGTCAAGGCACTAGTCGATGAGATTAAAACATCAAAAGTTCCAACCATTTTTGCTGAAGTTACCGTCAATCCTAAACTGATTGAAACTGTGGCAAAAGAAGCAAATGTCAAATTAGCCAGCAAAGGTTTATTTGCCGATGGCTTAGGGGAAGCAGGTTCCGGGGCCGATCGTTATGACCAAATGCTGATCAGAAATACCACCACCATTGTCGAAGGTCTCGGCGGGACGCTCACTCCTGCACCTTAGTATCTCGACCAAGTATTGACAGATAGGGCTTTTTCTACAATAATTTTAAGTTGGCAATTTACACCGCTCGGATCAGGTTTTTCTAAAGCAAAATATTTTAAATAATATGGTTGCTACCTGTACGGCACTTATCGGAACTAATCAAAATGGCATACGCAATTATTGAGACGGGTGGAAAACAGATGCGGGTTGAGCCAGGTCGTTTTTACGACGTTGAGCGCTTGATCGGCGATCCTGAAACCCCTGTCACCATTGATAAAGTCTTTTTCTTCAGCGAAAATGACGATGTAACGATCGGCCAACCGCTAATCGTCGGCGCAACGGTTCAGGGCAAAATCCTGAAACAGTACCGTGCCAAAAAGGTCATCGTCTACAAGATGCAGCCGAAGAAAAAGACCCGTAAAAAGCGTGGACACCGTCAAGAACAAACTCGTTTCTTGGTTGAGTCGATCACGATCGGCGACAAGACCTTCACGGCACCTACCGTTAGCGAATAGTTCACCCTAGAAACAGTTGTTGAGAGGAATTTTCCATGGCTTCTAAAAAAGGTACAGGTAGTACTAGGAACGGGCGCGATTCAAATTCCAAGCGCCTGGGTGTCAAAAAGTATGGCGGTCAAGTTGTCAAAGCAGGCAACATTTTGATCCGTCAACGTGGCACCAAAGTCCATCCCGGCAACAATGTCGGTCGTGGCAGTGATGACACTCTGTTTGCATTGATTCCGGGAGTCGTAACTTTTGAACGTTACGGCAAGAATCGCAAAAAAATCAGTGTATATCCGGCTGTAGCTGTAGCTGAAACTGTCGTCGCGGCAGCTTAGTTTTAAGCAGATTCCTCCTCCGCGAATTCGTTGAGGAGGAATATTTTGAAGATATGAATTGGCTTTAGTTAAAAAGCTGTTCAAAATTCATTTTGTTTGCTATTCTAGTTACAGATTCATGCGGATATGGCGGAATTGGCAGACGCGCTAGGTTTAGGTTCTAGTTTCTTCGGAAGTGAAGGTTCAAGTCCTTTTATCCGCATTCTTTAATAAGAAGGATTCTTGATTCATTTCGAGAGTCCTTTTTCTGTTTTAACGGGCTATATTTGAACCAGCCATCTCATTTGAATTCCCATGGCCTCTAAAGCAGATTTTCAAACTCAACTTAAAGACCTATACAAGATCAATAAAAATATCAGCGACCCACTTACTCGCAATGAGTGCGAAGCGTTGCTCTTGTTATTGGCAGAAAATCCGAGCGCGATGAAAATTGTTGAAGCCTTTGCCAACAAAAACAGCAGCCTCGGCAAAAATAATATGGTGTTGGGCGGGCAACGAGCGCGGGCAGAACGACGGTTTGAGACGTTGCAATCAGAATATGATGCTTTAGAAATTTCAATAGTAGACCTCGAAAGCAGCACCAATGCACTCAACCAACGCAAACTCAGGCTTGAAGCCGATGGACAAGCTCTGAGTACGGAAATCGATCAGATTGCGACGCAGAATAAAGCCTTAAGTGAAAAAGTCGGAAAATTGAATGTGTTGACCGATGAATTGACAGATGCGAATGATCAGTTGAAAAAAGAGAATAAAGCACTTAAAAATCTAGTCGATGCCATTCGGTTAAGACTCGCCAAAGATGTGAAACAACTGCTGAACTACGACGATAGCGAGATTCGTAAAGCGCTTGTAAAAGTTTTTAAGTCTACTTTGGGTTAAGTCATGAATCACAAAAAACCAAGTCAAAAAAACAAGTCAAAATTAGCTCCCAGAACCCATCAAAAATTCACCTACAGCCAATTGCAAGCCTTTAATAAACAATCCCGATCGGAACTTCGACCTGACGATCGGCGATGGTTGAAAGCAAATGATTATAAAAATGTTGGCTGGGATTGTGCGATCGCGCTCTATGAAAAAATAATTGATTACAAGGCAAAATATGATCTAGAAGACGAAAGTTTAGAGGATTTATTTCTTGAAGCCGATCGGATTGGCAATAAATACCAAACTCCAGAAGAAATTGAAGCTTTTCAAGCCGCCCTTGCTCTTGAAGTGAATGCCATAGCCGATTTGGTCGATGAACAATTCCCCGATACTACAACTGAAATTATTGATTATGGAACCCAATCCCAACGACGAAAAAACCCTAAAAGAGCTGTTTCAACTGGCTGATAAACTTGGGAATCGACGCTATCACAGACTGACGCAGCAAGATTTTGACGATTATCGCAAATTTGATTACTGGCGATATTTTAATGGTCGGGGGGAATGCGGCACAACCTTGGAAAGTAAGGTATGGGTCAACGATCGTTCCGATCGCCACTGTCCACTCTGTGAAGAATTGTTCTCCCAGCGCGGCGGTAAAAGTATTGACCATAAACTCCCGCGATCGCAATATCCATGGCTTTCTATGGAATTCCAGAATCTATGGGTAATTTGTCGAGATTGCAACATTGAAAAAGCTGAAATGCATTGGTATCGCTACGAACAACATGTCTTAGTGAACTATCCCGATCGCTATGAAAACGCCCGTCGTGCCCGTCCGATCGCCCTGCTCAGATCACTCGCCAACACTCTTATCAATAAATCCGAGACGTAGAGTAATGTCCCCTCTTGTCCTCAGCGGACTAAATATTCTATCCCTTCAATCATGAGTAAATAATGTCCATAGAATGTCGTTCTATATCTGTACCATTAGAATAGTCAACTTTGAATCCTCTCTTTCGGTGATGTTATGCCTCCTCGGTGGTCTCGTGTTCCAACCCGCAATGATCCAGATTTTCGTAGACTCGACGATCGGATGAGCTTCGCAACCCATGTGGCGGCATTTACAGCGTTTAATTCCGGCATCTGGTTTTTCAAACTCCTTAAGCATTCAGATTCAACCTGGCCGCTTTGGGTGACGAGTCTTTGGGCGGCTGGATTTTTAGGCCATGGAATTTATGTATTTGTCATTGCAAAATATGAGGATCAAACCAGTGGAGAAACTTAAATGATCAACTCACCTCAAATGGACCAACTCGCCGCAGACATCGGCGATCGGATCTACATCGATATTGCAAAATGGCACCTCTATTTAAAGGATGCCAAGCTTCATACGGGATTAGCTACGTCATTTTTGCCTATGTGTGAGTAAGGTAAAATCGACGAAGCAGCGGTGATGGCAGTTTTGACCACTGTTAAGCTCAAGCTGGGCGGTGGCAAACAAGAACTACCGCTGTCTGAACTCATTCCAGTGGCGGGCATAGCGGACCTAGTTCGGGTATTGGAAGACTTTTCCCGATCGCTCTAGACCTCCACATACATATCGCTGCACCTCTATAAGCTGGAAAACCTCGCCGATTAAGAGGCTTAGGCAAACGCGGAGAATGTACGGCTTCATCCATGGGGTAAGATCAAGATTCAATTCACCAATGCTTTTCTCCATGGATACCGTCGAACTCAAACGCAACCTCGATCTACTCACCGATCGCCTGGGTAAAACTCAGGAGTATCTTTGACGTTCCTGCACTCACGGCCAAAATCCAGGATCTCGAACAAATTGCAGCGCAACCTGAATTTTGGGACACTCAAACCACAGCCCAAGCCACTCTTCAAGAACTGAACGAGTATAAATCTCACTTGGAAGGCTACGATCGTTGGCGGACTAACCTCAACGATGGTTTTGCGATTCTTGAGCTGGTTGAACTAGAAATGGATGAGGCATTGCTAACGGAAGCGGATGAAATTGCCCGATCGTTGAAGCATGATCTCGATCAATGGGAACTTGAACAAATGCTCTCCGGTCCCTACGATGCAAAGGGCGCACGACTCACAATCAATGCAGGCGCAGGCGGAACAGATGCACAAGACTGGGCCGAAATGCTGCTCAGAATGTATATGCGTTGGTCTGAAAAACATGGCTATAAAGTCAGCACATTGGAAATGTCTGAGGGCGAGGAAGCGGGAATCAAATCCGTCACCATTGAAATTGATGGACGCTATGCCTATGGTTATCTCAAAGTCGAAAAGGGCACCCATCGCCTAGTCCGTATTTCGCCATTCAATGCCAACGACAAACGACAAACCAGCTTTGCCGGAATTGAAGTCATGCCGCTAATTGACTATGAAGTGCAGTTGGATATTCCTGAAAAAGATCTGGAAATTACAACCTCTCGGGCGGGTGGAAAAGGCGGACAGAATGTGAACAAAGTTGAGACTGCTGCTCGGATTACCCATTTGCCGACCCGAATTGCGGTGCGCTGTACTGAAGAACGGAGTCAATTGCAAAATAAAGAAAGAGCATTGGCCATTCTCAAGTCAAAACTTCTGGTGATTGCTCAAGAACAAAAGGCAAAGGAGATTGCTGAAATTCGCGGCGATATTGTGGAAGCGGCTTGGGGAATGCAAATTCGTAACTATGTATTTAATCCCTATCAAATGGTGAAAGATTTACGCACTAGTTATGAAACAACCGCTATTCAAGATGTGATGGATGGCGAATTGGATCCCTTTATCGAAGCCTGTCTTCGTCAAGAGAACCAACTCGTTGAAAGCTAATTGCGACCTCCAATTACTTATTTCTTCTCGTCAACCTTCGGTGCATCAAGATCATTCAAGGTCTCTAGCAAAATACGTCGAGCATCCAGACTCCAGCCCCATTTTTGCAGTGCGATCGCCAATGTTCCGCCAATCATCGTCGCCATAAAATCAATAGACTGCCCAGACGAAATTCCCAATAGTAGTCCCAGTCCCGCAATCCCCCAAAATGGAAGCGCAACAGATTGTCGTTGAGTCATTACCGCTTTTGTAAAAACATTTTTGGGCATCTCAGTTTCAAGCTGCTCTCTGGCTTCTTGACGCTGCTTAATGGACGTTGAGATGCCCAGCTTTCGACGTAATTTTTCAATCTTACGGGCATCCGTGCTGTACTGCGTCAGTTCATCTTCAGCCATCAGAACCATACGCTCATACTCACTCATACCCGATCGCTCCTTAGAATACGTTACATTTCTTAAGTTCAATTGTACGGCGTTGCTGGTCTTGATCTCAACTTTTCCAAAATTAAAGAGGTCTAAAAACCGCGTTCGTCCATCAAACGGAAAACGCGGCTTTATGCCGCTAAAATCCCTACTGGAACCACCACCTACAATCAAGCCCCAACCAATATCGCCCTGTGGCAAAAACAAATCGGTTAGCATTAAGTTCTAGATTCAACGTTAAAATAAAATACCGATCGGGTGTCGATATCCACAGGCTGCCCTCATGAATTCTCTGGACTCACCTACACAAAATTCGCGGGAAGAAGATCTAGACAATATGTCTGGAGTAGATCCTGACGAAGATGAAAGCATTGTCCAACCCTTCGACCCTGCCAAAATTCGGGTTGAGACGCGATCGATGAGTCTTGATTTGCTTCTTCAAAGACTTCAGTATAAAGAACTTGATCTGGCTCCTGACTTTCAACGTCAGGGAGGACTCTGGAAA
>JAJAYH010000021.1 GCA_026786325.1 Alkalinema sp. CAN_BIN05
GGACCAGGTTATCGAATCTACTGTGGACGGAGTGATCCTCAATTTGTAGTGTTGTGGGCAGGAGATAAAGGCAGTCAAAAAGGTGATATCTCGATCGCAAAATCCTATTGGCAAGATTGGAAAAAGAGAAAATAGCTATAACTACTCAGAATCTCAACAAGATTCGGGTTTTCCTCCTATTCCGATGGCCGAGTTTACTTTCAATAATTGTAAAATCTACGTAAATATCTTCATCACGCGATAATCGCAAATATAAAGCGGAACATTGAAACCTTATTGCTTAAGTATCCGTACGCCTTCAGGGACTAAAAAACCGATCGGACCCAATTGGAAAAGCTCCAACAAAGTACGATCGGTTTTTTAATTTATCAACTCAAACCATCAATTCAAATTCTTATGAATTCAAACTAGTAGTCGAAATCATTACCCATTGCGCCTTGAGGAGCACCGCCAGCCTTAGGTTCAGGCATATCGACAACGATGCACTCAGTGGTCAAGACCATTGCTGCGATCGATGCTGCGTTTTGCAATGCAGAACGAGTTACTTTAGCCGGATCAACAATCCCAGCTTCCAGCATATCAACGTACTCATTGTTTGCCGCGTAGTAGCCATAGTTGAAGTCTTTTTCCTTCACACGCTCAGCCACAACAGCACCGTTCTGACCTGCATTTTCAGCAATCCGCTTCAGAGGAGCAACCAAAGCACGAGACACAATCAATGCGCCCGTTAGTTCCTCATCCTTCAGGTTGATATTCGCCCATGTGACCAACTCAGGAGCCAAATGCGCCAAGGTTGTACCACCACCAGGAACGATGCCTTCTTCAACCGCTGCTTTCGTCGCATTGATCGCATCTTCAAGACGCAATTTACGATCTTTCATTTCAGTTTCAGTCGCCGCACCAACCTTAATGACAGCAACGCCGCCAGCCAGTTTAGCCAAACGCTCTTGTAGCTTTTCCTTGTCGTAGGACGACTCAGATTCGTCCATTTGACGACGGATTTGACCGACGCGTTCTTTAACAGCCGCTTCATTGCCTTCAGCAACAATAGTGGTGTTGTCCTTGTTGATAGTGATGCGACGAGCGGATCCCATCATTTCCAAGGTTGCTGTATCAATCTTCAGACCTGCGTCTTCAGTGATAAGTGTGCCGCCCGTCAAGACTGCGATGTCTTCCAACATTGCTTTACGACGATCGCCAAAGCCAGGAGCCTTCACAGCCGCGACATTCAAGACACCACGCAAACGGTTGACAACCAAAGTCGCCAGCGCTTCTTTCTCAATGTCTTCAGCAATAATCACCAAAGGACGACCCGATCGAGCAACTTGCTCAAGGACCGGAACCAATTCCTGAACTAGGGTGATTTTTTTGTCAGTGATGAGGATGTATGGGTTTTCCATCACCGCTTCCATGCGCTCGGTGTCGGTGGCGAAGTAAGGCGAAATGTAGCCTTTCTCAAACCGCATTCCTTCCGTGATTTCCAGCTCAGTCGTCATCGACTTGCCTTCTTCAAGGGAAATAACGCCTTCCTTACCGACTTTATCCATCGCATCAGCGATCATTTGGCCGACTTCGTTGTCGTTGCCCGCTGAGATAGCCCCAACTTGAGCAATAGACTTGGAGTCTTCAACCGGACGGGCGTGTTCTTTGATTTTGTCAACCAAGAACGCCGTTGCTTTATCAATACCGCGCTTCAGCAAAATTGCATTTGCACCAGCCGCGACGTTCCGTAAGCCTTCTTTGACGATCGCATGAGCCAACACGGTTGCGGTGGTCGTACCATCGCCTGCTGCATCGTTGGTCTTAGAGGCAGCTTGACGAATCAATGCAACGCCTGTGTTCTCGATGTTGTCTTCGAGTTCGATTTCCTTGGCGATCGTCACACCGTCATTAATGATCTGAGGAGATCCAAACTTCTTTTCGAGAACGACGTTACGGCCCTTAGGTCCGAGGGTTACAGCAACCGCTTCCGCCAGAATGTCCATACCGCGTTCGAGTGCGCGACGGGCGTTCTCGTTGTATACAATGCGCTTAGCCATGAGTATTACTTCTCAGTGTGTGGGTTAAATAAAGGACTCAGACCATCCGAAATCGTGGCGATCGGGTTGTTCTGAATAAAATTTGAGATCTTAGCTAACAACAGCAAGAATGTCGCGCTCGGTCAACAGCACGTAGTCGTCGCCGCCCAATTTCACGTCGGTTCCAGCGTACTTAGAGTACAGAACCTTGTTACCGATTTGAACTTCCATCGCTTGGAATGCACCGTCGTCGCCGCGCTTGCCGGGACCGACTTGCATGACTTCGCCGATTTGGGGCTTTTCTTTAGCGTTATCAGGAAGGATGATTCCGCCTGCGGTTTTTTCTTCAGCTTCAGACACACGCACGAAGACGCGATCGCCCAAAGGCTTTACGGTGGATACAGTCAGAGTTACGGATGCCATTGTCAATTCTCCAAACGCGTTAACGAAATATTTTCTTGTGAGAAGAGGCTACTGGACTCACCAGATAAATTAGCACTCTCTCTAGTTGACTGCTAATTTATCGAAAATTGGGTCTCCAGCGCAACAAGTAATCCTGTACGGCTTCCCGAACTGTATCGGGTTATCCATTTTTGACATGAGGTGCTGTCTTAAGAGGTAGTAATTTCAAATCCGGGGCTAATTTGTATCGATTTGGTAAAGATGACTCAGACCCTGAGGTATATCCGGAGGCCGTGATATTACTTACCTATGGCTTCTACGGAATCTGCTTCCAACATAGAATCACCTCGGTTATTCGGCTGAAGGTTGAGGCCGTAGCGGGCAACTGAGTGTAGCAAAGGCATGGGGTGAGTGAATTCTTACCCTATTTATTATGCTTACATAGAAATTTGGTAGGCAAGCGGTGAAAACGATCGGTGCCCATGATCTTTATTTTCATGATTAGTTAGCAGACCGAATGGGGATGATGATGTTAGATGCGATCGCTCGTTACAATTTTCTCATTATGGTTCAAACTAAACTATGGATATTTTTATAGGAATTCATGTTCAAACGGAGTTGGTTAGGAATTGCATTACAGGTGAAGGGTTCAGTCCTTCCCAGAGTATTGCCAAGATCGATCGTTTGTGGTTTTATGGCTGCCACTTTTGTTCTATTTTCACAACAAAATATTAATCTATTCATTCCGTTAAAAGACAACCTAATTCCAAGTATTGTTTTAGGCTTACTCTTAGTATTTCGGACCAACACAGCCTACGATCGTTTTTGGGAAGGCCGCAAATGTTTAGGCACTATTATTATCAGTATTCGTAATCTATCGCGACACATCTGGGTCTATGGCAGAAGATCATCGCAGCCAGACCGAGAAGTACAACGCACCATACTTTATCTTTTGACCGCAATTCCGTTTGTTACTAAGCATCATTTGCGCAATGAACCCATGAGTGAAGCCGTACAAATGCTATTGCCTCGCGATCGGTGGGAGAATTTGGGGCAAGGTTCAAACGTACCCCTTGAAGTGATTTTTTGGATTAGTGATTACTTACAATCTGAATACCAATCAGGATGTTTAGAC
>JAJAYH010000022.1 GCA_026786325.1 Alkalinema sp. CAN_BIN05
ATCGGGCGCAACGATCTCACAGCCCGATCGCTAGGTCCAAAATTCGGTGGGCCATTTCCAATTTTTCACACAATGGAATCGGCACCTGCTTACCCGATGCATCACACCACACCGCCTGATTGACATCACTACCAAATCCGCCTTCAGCCTGGTCTATTGGATTGGCCACGATCGCATCCAATCCCTTTCGCTTCATTTTTTCCAACGCAGGCGTGACAAAATCTCCAGTCTGCGCCGCAAACCCAATTAGTTTTTGATGGGGTGATTTGTTTTTTGACAAGCCCGCCACAATATCTGGGACTAACGCCAACGGTAAGGCGGTTGGCAATTCAGATTTGGGCAGTTTGTAATCTCGATACTCCGCAGGTTTCAGGTCAGCCACCGCCGCACACATGATTACCCAATCATTATTTGGCAAGTGCGATCGAAGTTCTCGCTCCATTTTTTCTGCCGTTGATGCCGCAATAGCCTGAATTCCTAAGGGCAACGGTCCCGGTAAGGTGCCATAAACCAATGTCACCTCAGCACCCCGATCGCGAGCTGCCAAGGCCAACGCCAGCCCCATCTTTCCGGTGGACGGGTTGCCTAAAAATCGCACCGGATCTAAAAATTCTTGGGTCGCGCCCGCACTAATCAAAATCCGTTTTCCCGACAAATCCCGTTCACTCGTATAAAGCAACGATCGGATCCGCACCAATAACTCCTCTGGCTCGGTCATCCTGCCAATTCCCACCCGATCGCAAGCCAGCAATCCACTGCCGGGATCAGCGGCATGATACCTGTTGTCCTGCAAAACCAATTTCCAATTTCGCTGAACCGATCGTTGCTCCCACATGTCTGTATTCATCGCGGGAGCCAACAGCACCGGGCATTTGGATGCCAAAATGACATTCGTCAGCAGATTATCGGCTAATCCATAAGCCAATTTCCCTAACGTATTGGCCGTCAATGGGGCAAGTACAATCAACTCAGCCCATTCACCCAATTCAATATGCAGCGGCTTGCCATGAGTAGGTTGCCAAAAATCACGATCGCCGTAGGTCGCCTGACGACTCAAGGTCGAAAACGTCAACGCAGTCACAAACTCCTGCGCCGCATCCGTCATCACCACTCGAACATCCGCGCCCGTCTTAGCCAAAGTAGACACAACCTGCGCCACTTTATAAGCCGCGATCCCGCCGCCAACCCCGACCAAAACCCGTCGATCGTTCAACATACGTGAATTTTCACTAATCCAAAAATGCAATCCCCCCTCATTTCTGGTTCCCCCTTCACAAGGGGGCTAGGGGGATCTCCAAACTACGACTCGTCAAACGCCACCATATCCAGCAAATAATAATATTCCTCGACCATCTCTGGCCGCTGAAATGCGATCGCCCGCAATAAATGCCAATCATTCAAACAATCAAACGCACTCGCATAATCATCTTGCTCAAGACGATTAGCCAATTCAGCCACTTCTTCTTGCGTCAACACTTCCACGTCGAGGGACTCTAATGTTAAGGTCGCCATATTTAATCGCCTCCAGTTGATTCTCGTTTCATATCATACGTCAGGTTCATACGTCAGGTCTATCAAAACACCAACCCAGCAAAGCGCTGCATAATCGTTAGGCCATTGGGAGTGTCGGTAATTTGACGATAAATATGATCCGGATCAAAGCCCTCACTCTCCAACCCCGATCGCGCATATCGGGTGTACGCCTGCATTACATCCGTCGAGAACTCAGGATGAAACTGCATTCCCCACACCCGATCGCCATAGCGAAATGCCTCAAACGGAACCCGATCGCTACTGGCCAACAACACCGCATCCTTCGGCAATTCCATCACCGCCTGACGATGGCTTAACTGCACCAAAATCTGCTCTGGTAAATCATGTAATAGTGCATCCTCTTGGGCCGATGGATGCAATGTCACGGGCAGCGTTCCCACTTCCCGACCATCAGGCATGTAATCCACCGACCCGCCCAGCGCATAAGCAATAAGCTGATGACCATAACAAATCCCTAAAGTCGGAATTTGTTTATCTGCCGCGACTTTGAGCCACTCCGCCGAGTACTCGCTCCAGTCATGATGCTGCGTCACCATGGCATGGGACCCGGTAATCACAATCCCACTCACCTGATGAAACGCGGGAAGCCTCTCCCCAACGGTCACATCTATGGTCTCCACCTGACTACGACATACCGCCAACGCCTCAATCATCCAATCTTCAAAATCACCTCGCTGCCGCTGAAGCTCGGGCATGGTTCGTCCGGTTTTGATTACAATCAGTTTTGACATGGCTTCGGAAATATGTTCGGGGTATGGGGTGCCATCATCCCATCAAACCCGTTATCCTAACGTTTAAGAAAAACATTCAGAAAAATGAGGGGAGTGGGAAATTGTGACGCAGCAACAGGAGCCTGACGCGGAAACGGATGAGTTACGATCGGCCTTAGAACTTGCCACGGATGAAGAACTACAGGAACTGACCGAAATTTTGTTTCGCCCCAAATATAATCCGATCGATTATTTGATGCCTCAACGAGCCGTCGAATTCGCCGATCGATCTGAGTGGATCACTGAACTGGAAAACCGCTTTCGTTTCTTAGCCGCCGACGGATTAACGGTACTGCAACGCAAAACCCATCGCATCAGCTATCGCCAAACCCTGCTGCAAGTTTGTCGTCATCTCAAGTTGCCCTATCAAGGCCGTCTCAGCACGGCAGATCTTGAAGCCGAAATTTTCCTCCATCTTCTCAGCCGTGCCTGGAAAAGCTTGCCGAACGACCAAAAAACAACACTGACAAAGCG
>JAJAYH010000023.1 GCA_026786325.1 Alkalinema sp. CAN_BIN05
ACCTGGGGCTGGGACACTTGGAACTCATACCCTTCACGGCGCATGGTTTCAATCAAAATACCCAAGTGCAGTTCCCCGCGCCCCGCAACGGCAAACCGATCGGGTGAGTCTGTTTCTTCAACTCGTAAGGCCACGTTGGTCTGCAATTCACGCATGAGCCGATCGCGAAGCTGACGAGACGTGACAAACTTACCTTCTTTCCCAGCAAATGGTGAGTCGTTGACCATAAAGGTCATTTGAAGCGTTGGCTCATCGACTTTGATCATCGGCAGCGCTTGAGGATCTTCCGCACAAGTGATAGTTTCACCAATGTTCGCATCCGCAAATCCCGCCACAGCGACCAGGTTTCCAGCGGTACAGGATTCGATGTCAACCCGATTCAAGCCCTCAAAGCCCATGAGCTTGGAGATTTTGTTTTTGACAATCTTGCCATCTTCTTTGACGAGCGCATACTGCTGGCCAATCTTAATCGTCCCATTATTAATCCGACCAATCACAATCCGACCGAGATACTCGGAGTAGTCCAGCGTTGTGACTTGCAGTTGCAAGGGCTTTTCGGGATCGCCAACAGGAGGTGGAACGTGGCGCAAGATTGCATTAAACAATGGGATCAAATTGTCAGATTCTTCTTCAGGCTGATCTTTGGCAAAGCCGCCGAGACCGGATCCAAACAAGTAAGGAAAATCACACTGGTCGTCGTCTGCACCGAGTTCGATGAACAGATCCAACACCTTATCAATGGCGATGTGAGGATCCAAACGAACCCGATCGATTTTGTTGACGAAGACGATCGGACGTAAGCCTTTTTCTAGTGCCTTTTTCAACACAAATCGCGTCTGAGGCATTGGGCCTTCGTTAGCATCAACAATCAACAGACAGCCGTCTACCATCCCCAACACCCGTTCAACTTCGCCGCCGAAGTCCGCGTGTCCAGGAGTATCAACAATATTGATCAAAATGTCGTTGTAACGAACTGCCGTATTTTTTGACAGAATCGTAATGCCACGCTCCCGCTCAAGATCATTGGAATCCATCACACAGACCGGGATTTCTTCGTTCTCGCGAAAGGTACCCGATTGCTTGAGCAGAGCATCCACAAGGGTGGTTTTGCCGTGGTCAACGTGGGCGATGATTGCAATGTTCCGAATGGGAAGAGACATATTAGCCTAAATGAGGTAAGGAGATGAGGTAAAGAAGTCTTAACAATAAGTCAGGTGACTATTCTAACTGGTTTGGGCACAGTCGCATACCCATAGATCCAGCTTTTCTAAAACTTGCGATCAAGTAATGACAGATACCATGCCAAAATTATGGGTAAAATCTCAAAAAGAGTCCTTGAATCTCGGACCTAGCCTTGGGCTTTATAGACATACAATGCATCTCCAAGTTATGGATCGATTACGATCGCGGTTGGCTCAGTCTTTGACCCTAAAGACAATGGCGTGGCTGGGGTTTCCAGTGGTGGGGATCTCAGTTTTGGCGATCGCTTTCGTCTATTTCCACGCCTTACAAGGAGCTGAGTTGCAGCTTCGGCAAGATTTACAACGCCATCTACGGGATCGATCGCGTCACGATCAAGATATTTTTAAGCTTGCAGAATTAAATCATAAGATTCTCAAGACTGACCTAATGGAGCGACTGAAGCAACCGATGCCATCCGATGTCGGGACTCAGTTTGATTCGTTGATTTATCGTTGGAGTGACGGTACGGGGCGAAATTTTCCTCAAGGAAAGCCGCTCACCAGTTTTCCTAGTTATAAATTAGCAAACATTTTTATTGGACCGCAGGTGCAACCAAATGAGGTCCAAAAGCAAAATATTCTGATTTTCAATCGGTTGTGTGAACAGTATGGACGGGCCTTTTACAGTCGGTTCAACAATACTTGGATCAATGGTAGCCAAAATATTTCAGTCGGGTACAGTCCAGATAGCCTTTGGGCATTTGAAGCAGCATCTACCACAGATATTACAAAGGAAGAATATGGGCTACTGGCAACTGTTGCTCAAAATCCCGATCGTTCTCCGCGTTGGACCTCACTTTATTTCGATCGTCCGGCAGCTCGGTGGATGGTTTCGTTGATCACGCCTGTGGATGATTCGAGGGGCAACCATGTAGCGACGATCGGCAACGATATTATTCTCAACGAACTAATGGAGGTTACACTTCAGGACAAATTTCCGAATAGTTATAATTTAATTTTTCGAGATAATGGCCAAATTATTGTTCATCCCGATCGGATGGATGAACTTAAAGCGTCCGATGGCAAACTCAATTTACAAGGGATCGATGATCCGGAATTGAAACGTATTTTCAATCAAGCTAAGTTACTAAATCAACCGATCGAAATCATCAAAGATCCGCAGGGAAAATCGTTTTGGGCAATTACTAAAATTAATGGACCCAATTGGTATTGGGTGACGGTATATCCGCAATCTGAATTAACAATGAAGGCGTTGATTTCAACGGTTCCCTTGGTGATATTAGGTTTTTTGGCTTTATTGACCGAGCTTTTTGTGCTGTATAAGATTCTTCGTCGTAATGTTCATCTGCCACTGGCAAAACTGGCGATCGCCACCGAATCTCTGGCGCAGGGTAATTTTGAAATGCAACTTGAAACGGAGCGCCGGGATGAAATTGGCAGTTTAGCCCGATCGTTCTCCAGCATGGCATCACAGCTCCAAACGTCGTTCAGCCAGCTTGCTACTTATAATGAAACTCTCGAAACACAAGTTCAAACCCGAACCCAAGAACTCGAAAACACCTTGACCGACTTGCAATTGACGCAATCTCAATTGGTGCAAAGTGAAAAAATGTCGAGTTTAGGACAAATGGTGGCGGGCATCGCCCATGAGGTGAATAATCCGATCGGGTTTGTCCATGGCAATCTTGAATATGCCGGATCCTATTTACAACTATTGATTAAGCATATTGATCTATTTCATGCTCAATCTACTGTGCCGATCGAAATCCAAGATCATGCTGAGCTTATTGATCTAGCATTTCTGCAAACAGATTTCCCGAAGCTGTTGGCTTCTATGAAAATGGGAACCAGTCGAATTCAGGAGATTGTTTCCAGTTTGCGTAATTTTTCTCGGCTTGATGGTGTTGATATTAAGGCATCCAATCTCCATGAAGGACTCGATAGTACGCTGCTGATTCTTCATCATCGGCTCAAACGTCTGCCCCAAACGCCTATTGTTCTTGAAAAAAACTATGGCAATCTACCTTTGGTGAATTGTTTTCCGGGTTTATTGAATCAGGTATTTATGAATATTATTGGGAATGCGATCGATGCGCTAGAACTCGTTGATACTGCCAGAATAACTATTACTTCAAAACTTGTTGATCATTCTGCTGAGATTATAATTTCGGATAATGGTCTAGGAATTCCTGAAGCATTAATTGAATATTTGTTTGATCCATTTTTCACCACTAAAGAAATCGGCAAAGGGACTGGATTGGGGCTTTCAATTAGTCATCAGATTGTAGTCGATCGGCATCAGGGCACATTGGTTTGTAGCTCGTCACCGGAGGGCACTCGATTTGTGATTAGAATTCCGATCGCTTCAACAATCTCCCCCCTATCGGCCTGACATTTTTCCCAACATTCGATTTACATAATCT
>JAJAYH010000024.1 GCA_026786325.1 Alkalinema sp. CAN_BIN05
CAACAGTCTAGTCGGGCAACAACTTTGTACGGCTTAATGATGTAGGTAATACTAACATGAAGAAGGATGATCTGATTCCGCAGTTAAGCTTCTTGGCATAGTTAGCCTAACGACTCCACGCTGACTATCCAATAAATTGGCGCAGTCTTCAAGATACTCATTATGTCCGACAGTTAATTGCTCAAACGATTCCGGGCTATGAAAAAATAGCGACGATTGACGAAACAGGCGAAGAATTCACCATTGGCGGACGTATCCTGAACCAGCCTAAATTCCCTAGGCCATCTGGCAAGGCGCTGATGATGATCACGCCGATTCCTGACCTGACGTTGCCACTGCCCGAAACCTTCGGAATTCCGGACGGCATCGATAGTATTGTGCTGGCGCTGATGACGGGAAGAAGCTATTCCCAACATAATACCGTGGTCTACCAACCCGGTGACAAAGATCGAGGGATGCCCCACCGTAACTGTATTTTACTCAATCGTCTGGATGCTATGAAAATTGGGGTGGCGGAGCATGAGTTGGTAACTGTGCAGGGAGATGCAGGAAAAATGGAACATGTTGAAGCAATCTATGGCGCGGTCCGACCGGGTGCGGCTTTAATGTTCTACCCAGAAGTGAACGCTATTTTTAAAGCCAGAATCGATCGACGATCGGGCACGCCTGCCTACAAACGAGTTCCGGTTTGTATCTATCGCAAATTCGCACCACAAAAAGCTAGTTAGCATTTGCTCCATTAGAATCACAAAATCCCCTAACAGAGAGCATCTATGAATCTATCCATAGCCTTTCTGGATACGGTAAGCCTATCGCGGATGCAGTTTGCGCTGACGGCGATTTTTCATATGCTTTGGCCGGTACTGACCACAGGCATGGCGATCTACTTGGTGATGGTGGAGGGGATGTGGCTGAAGACGCGTAACCCCGACTATTACTACCACGCTCGGTTTTGGTCCAAACTCTATGTGCTGAATTTCGGAATTGGGGTGGCATCAGGCTTACCCATGGAGTTTCAGTTTGGGACGAATTGGGCACCGTTTTCGGAGGCGACAGGGGACTTTTTTGGCAGTATTTTGGGGTTTGAAGGCGCGATGGCTTTCATGCTGGAGGCAGGCTTTTTAGGTATTATGCTCTTCGGCTGGGGGCGGGTGCATCCAGTGATTCACTACCTGGCGACGATTATGGTTGCCTTTGGGGCCAATCTTTCGACCTTTTGGATTTTGGTGGCAAATTCCTGGCTCCAGACTCCGGCGGGCGGGGAGATGGTGAATGGTAAGTTTATTGTCAGCGATTATTTTCAAGCGATTTTCAATCCCTTTATGGTGCGAAGTGTCGCACATATGTTTTTGGCAACGCTAGAGACCTCACTGTTTGTAATTGGTGGAATTAGTGCTTGGTATATCTTGAAGCAGCGTCAGGTGGCATTTTTTAGTCGATCGCTCAAAATCGTCCTTGCTGCCGCGATCGCCGTCACTCCCTTACAGATCCTCGTCGGCCACCTAAGTGCGGAACAAGTCTATCAATATCAGCCGACGAAACTGGCGGCGATCGAGTCCAAATGGGAAACCAGCCCCGCAGGCGCGCCCGCACCTTGGACCGTGTTAGCCATCCCCGACGAGAAGAACGAACGGAACAGTTGGGAGCTGTCTATTCCTAATGGTCTGGGCTATATTCTAGAGTTCAAACCTAAACTGTCGGAGCCGGTGCTGGGATTGAAGGAGTGGGAGCGGGGCGATCGGCCCAAGATGATTGGCCTAATTTATTATTCTTTCCGGATCATGAGCGGGATTGGCTTCTTTTTAGCAGGATTGATGCTACTGAGCCTAGTGCAGTGGGTTCGGGGAAAATTGTCAGCAGAGACGATCGCCCAACAGAAATGGCTAATGCGCGGCTGGATTTTCTCCGCACCCTTGGGTTACATCGCCGTGGAATCAGGCTGGATTGTGCGTTGCGTGGGCCGCCAGCCTTGGACAATGTATGGCAAGATTCGGACAGCGGATGCGGCTTCCCATATTCCGGCGGAGCAGGTGTTGACGACATTATTATTGTTTGCAGGCGTTTACTCCCTTCTGTTTGTCACAACGCTGTATTTTGGCAGTCGAATTATCCAACAAGGTCCGAATTTAGCGCTAATACTACCGAACATGGACAGCCCGCCTTCTGTCAATCCTGAGCCAGCGAAGTTCGTACCGGATCAAAGACCTGTCGAGGCGGAGCAATAGGAGAACAGTATGGAAGCACTATTGCATTTTCTGCCTGAGGTTTGGTTTGTGATTTTGGGGCTGTTTTTGTTCCTGTATGTGATGCTAGATGGGTTTGATCTGGGTGTGGGAATCCTGTCGTTGACGAGTTCTGATGAGCGTCGGCGCAGTATTTTAATGACGAGCTTGGGCAATATCTGGGATGCAAATGAGACTTGGCTAGTCGTAATGGCAGGGGCGCTATTCGGAGCATTTCCTTTGGCCTATGGGACCATTTTGAGTGCGCTGTATATTCCGATTTACATAATGATCTTCGGGCTGATTTTTCGGGCGGTGGCCTTTGAATTTCGGGAGCATTCCGATCGTAAGTTCCTCTGGAATTTCGCCTTCGGGGCCGGAAGTTTTCTTGCCGCGCTAGGTCAAGGTTTTACCCTCGGCAGCGTCATCAAGGGGATTTCAGTAGATGAGGCGGGACATTTTACGGGTTCGACTTGGGATTGGTTGGACTGGCGATCGATGTTAGTTGCTTTAACCCTTATTCAAGGCTATGTATTGATTGGATCCACATATTTGATCTTAAAGACTGAGGGGGAATTGCAGAAGACGCATTTTCGGACGGCTAAGGTGGCGACAATTACGACGTTGGTGGGGACGGTATTGATTACGATCGTGACCCCGGTGTTTTATGAGTCGGCACGGTTACGATTATTTAGTCCACCTCTACTGTATGTATTTGCAGCGATTCCAGTGTTAGGGTCGATTTTGGTAGGATTTCTCTATCGAAGTTTGCATATGGAGGAGGAG
>JAJAYH010000025.1 GCA_026786325.1 Alkalinema sp. CAN_BIN05
ACTCCGTTGCATTCGACTATTATATGCATTGAGTAGTCCTGCTATGGTTAGGCTGACCGCTAGATAGGTAATACTAATCAAAATCATCATTTCCACGGCTCGACCTGTTTGGTTAAATGTGGTGGACGATATGGCATAGAGATCAGGATAACCAATGGCGATCGCTAGACTAGAGTTTTTCGCGAGATTCAAATACTGATTGGCTAAGGACGGAATCATGGTTCGTAATGCTTGTGGAAAAATTACCCGACGTAATGTCACCCCAGACGACAACCCTAATGCCCTCGCTGCCTCCGACTGACCCCGATCGACACCCTTAATGCTGCCTCGAACGATTTCAGCAATAAAGGTTCCAGTATAAAATGTCAGTCCGGCGAATAATGACGAAAATTCGGGTGATAATGCTAAACCAAATAGATTAATACCCGATCGGCTAATTTGAATAAATCCTAATGAAATCGGGTTATCAGCTTTTGGTAGTGACAAGAATACAACAAAATACCAAAATAGCAACTGCAATAACAATGGCAAGTTTCGCAGCGCCTCTACATAGACCTTCGCCATTTGCCGAACTAACCAGTTATCCGAAAGCCTTGCGATACCTACGACGACACCGATAAGTGTTGCAGCGACGAGACTACTGAAAATCACTTTTAGGGAATTCAGAAATCCGACCAAAAGCACTCGACTGTAGGGCTGACTTGGATCGTAGGAAATTATCGACTCTGCCACACTGAATCCAGCTTGAGAATCCAAGAATTTGAATCCTAGTCGAAGTCCCAAACGTTTTAAACTCTGGTCTAAATTATGACCAAACAGCACCAATAGACCCACCACGATCGCTAATACGATCGCCTGTCCAGCCCATTCTAAATTCTTTTTCCGCCGCCAGATTGCAGTCATGACCGACACTATTTAATATCAACTCGTAACCCATCTCAGCTTAATATGATTTAGGTCTTTTGATTCAGCTCTATGGAAGTTTCCTCCGATCGCCCGTCGATTAGCCCCTCACTTAGTCTTTGCATGATCGTGCGTAATGAGGCTGAAAACCTCGTAGATTGCCTCAATAGTATTATTGATTTTGTAGATCAGATTGTGATCTTGGATACAGGATCAACAGATAATACTTGTGAAATTGCCCATCAGTATGGCGCACAGGTTGAGCATTTTATATGGTGTGATGATTTTTCTGCGGCTCGGAATGCAGCGCTTAAGTTTGTTACGGGCGATTGGGTGCTGGTGTTAGATGCAGATGAACGACTCACGCCAGAGATTAAGCCTGAAATTTTGACCGCCATTCGAGATCCTCATCGTCTGGTAATCAATCTTTTTCGTGATGAAGTAGTGGCGACTCAATCTCCTTATTCTTTGGTTTCTCGATTGTTTCGGCGACATCCAAACATCAATTTTCAGCGGCCTTATCACGCAATGATTGACGATAGTGTAGAAGCATTATTACAAATAGAATCCCATTGGAAAATTGTTACTCTAGACCCGATCGCACTTCTACATTATGGCTATCAACCTGAGCTAATTAATTCACGAGATAAGTTTACTAAAGCCCGCACGACAATGGAAGGGTTTTTACACCAAAATCCAAATGATCCCTATGTTTGTAGCAAACTGGGCGCATTATATTGTGATTTGGGATTGCATGATGAAGGAAAATTGCTCCTAGAACGAGGGTTAGAAGCAACGACGATCGATTCTGCAACTCGTTATGAGCTTCATTATCATTTGGCCTCTGTCTATACTAAAGCCAATCAAATTCAAGCGGCAGACGAACACTTTCAACTCGCCATTGAACAATCTATTCCCGATAAACTTAAACTCGGTGCTATTGTAAATTGGGGCGCACTTAGGCAAATGAATGATGATCTTGAAACAGCAGCCTGGATTTATAGTGAAGCGATCGCCATTGATTCAAGTTGTGCAATTGCCCATTACAATCTGGGTATGACTCAGAAAGCGATGGGTGATTTTGAAGCCGCGATCGAGTCTTATAATTGTGCCATTGCCATTAATTCTGAAAATCCTGAATCCTATCAAAATTTGGGTGTCGTATTGATGAAATTAGGTCGAGTCCCCGAAAGTTTAAATTCATTTAGAACTGCGATCGGATTATATAAAACCATGGATTCAATAGAAGGCGATCGGTTGCTGCGATCGTTGTCTGAGATGGGATTTGAGATATGATTTGACTTGTAGCTGAACCGATCGGGAACATCAAAAGTATAATCATGATAGACCTTTACGCTTCTTTGCTTTATGCGCTGGTTTAATACCGCTGGTCCCTGTCAGCCCGACATTCATTATATGCTGTCTCCGATCGAAAGATTGCCTCAGTTAGAGCGGTTGATTGCTCAGCGGAGTTACTTTGTTATTCATGCGCCTCGTCAAGTGGGAAAAACGACGACAATGTTGGCGTTAGCCCAAAAGCTTACAGAACAAGGAAACTACACGGCAATATTGTTATCTGCTGAAACTGGAGTAGCTTATCTCAATATTGAAAGTGCAGAGCAGGCAATCTTGAAGGCTTGGCGAGGTGGAATTAGAGTTGGCTACCGACTGAATTACATCCAGATTGGTCTAATCTTTCGATCGGAAGTCGTATTAGTGCGGCATTACAACTATGGGCAGAAACATCGCCGAGACCGCTGGTAGTATTTATTGATGAAATCGATGCATTGAAGGATGAGATTTTAATTTCAGTATTGCGTCAATTGCGAGATGGTTATCCTCGTCGTCCCCACCATTTTCCTTATTCTTTAGCATTAATAGGATTGCGAGATGTGCGGGATTATAAGGTATCGAGTGGTGACACTGAGCGATTGAATACGGCGAGTCCTTTTAATATTAAGGTTGCGTCTTTGACGATGCAGAACTTTAATGCGATCGAAGTGGCGGCGTTATATCAGCAGCATACAGAAGAAACGGGACAACTATTTTCAGCAGCGGCAACCAATCGAGCGTTTGAATTAACGCAGGGACAGCCTTGGTTGGTGAATGCGTTAGCAAAAGAAATCGTTGAGGAGTTAGTTCCTGATGTGACGCAAAGCATTGAACTTTCTCATGTGAATCAAGCAAAAGAAATTCTGATTCGACGGCGGGATACGCACATTGATAGTTTGGGAGAGCGGTTGATGGAGCCAAGGATTAAGGTGATTTTAGAACCGATTTTGGCCGGAAGAGAATTGGGGGACGTTCCGACGGATGATATTCAGTTTGTATTAGATTTGGGATTATGTTGTATGGATCCTGAAGGCGGATTGACGATCGCAAATCCAATTTATCGAGAAGTATTGCCCAGAATATTGACGATTACGCCGATGGCCTCATTACCTCAGATTAAACCCACTTGGCTAACATCTGAAGGAAAGCTGGATGCGGATGCGTTGCTTAATACATTTCTTATGTTTTGGCGACAACATGGTCAACCATTACTTCGTAGTGCGTCCTATCATGAGATTGCGCCGCATATTGTGATGATGGCATTCTTACATCGGGTTGTAAATGGTGGTGGATCGTTAGAGCGAGAATATGCGATGACCTACGGTCGGTCGGAGACCATCGGGAGCGATCGGATGGATTTGTGTTTGCGCTATATGGATGTGACATTGGCGATCGAGTTGAAGGTTTGGCGGCAGGGAGAACGAGATCCGCTACAACGGGGTTTGGTGCAGCTCGATCGATATTTGGCTGGGTTGAGTTTGAATGCAGGGTGGTTGGTAATTTTCGATCGACGTGAGGGAATTGCCAGACTTTCGGAACGGACGACAACCGAAATCGCAGTGACAGCGGGCGATCGGAGCATCACTGTAATTCGGGGATAATTTCCATAATAGTTCTAGATTTTGTTTCATAATATTTTATCTTTTCAAGATAGTGCCCTCGTGTGAAGGATGAGGAATAATCAGTAGCCCTAGAAGTGGTATCCCCTGCTGCTTCTAGATTGGGCTGTTTTTCTCTACCCTTTATACAAGAGCATTACTGTCTTGGAACACCTGAATCGTCTTTTTCTTCTAAAATCATCAGGATTGGGCGACGAACAGCGTGAATAATTGAGTCTGTTGATCCAATCGTCCTGTCGCCCACAAAATCTTTTAGACTAAACAAATCCTTGCTCACTCAAAACCCATTTATTCCTGCGCATTCCAATGTGTCTTAAACATGTGGCTTAATACAAATCCCTTTAAAAAGACGCTTCAAGACTCACTCGAAGTCCGTCATGAGACCGATGATTCGATCGATCGCCTCACCGAAAGTCCGATCCATAGTCCGATCGGACTTGCCGAACCCGCTCCAGAATCCGAGTACCCTAGCGACGAAACCATTACCCAAGCCTTCAGCGAACTCACGGCCCCGGCAGCCCCACAACTTCCTGACGTTCCGCTGAAAACCATGGCCAAAACCTTCGTCAAGCATCGGCCATGGCTCTTGCTACCGTTGTTGGGGCTGTTCCCCGCGATCGCTTGGACTACCATGCCGCACCCGATGGATCGTACTTCTATCGATGGAACGTCCGATGTCGCCGCCGTATCCCCCACTCTCAGCTTGACTGCTCCCGGATTACCCGTTCCAAACAGAAGCTTAAGCGCGACTCCATTGCCTAAAGTCTCGCCCCTAACCATTGCGCCCGCACCAACGCTTACACCCGTTGACCTATCCAAACTCACTCCAGAGCAAAAAGCTCAAAATGCAAAAGCTAAGGCCATTTTTGAATCGACCAATGCGCCCGTGGATGCCTATGTTGAGATGCATGTTTCTATTGGCAAGGGAAGTTCGATCGCGTTTGCTAGCACTACAGCGCTGAATTTGACTGACGAAAAAGGAACTAAACTAGGTAATCTTGCCGCCACTCAAGCTCATACCGCACAGTTTTCGGGCGGTGGCATTACGATCGGCGCGCAAAGCTTCCCCGCCAACACCTTCATCGAACCTGAACCGGGCGGACTGCTATATCTAAACAATCGTCCTTATCGAGGCAAGCTGCTGCTTTCGTCTGATGGCAGCACGCTTCATGCAGTGAATTACATTAATCTGCGACATTATCTCTACAGCGTCGTGGCCAGTGAAGTCTCGCCCAGTTGGAGTCCCGAAGCCATCAAAGCCCAAGCCGTTGCAGCGCGTTCCTATGCGTTGACCTACTATTTCAAACCTGTAAATTCTCGTTATCACATTGGCAGCGATGAATATTTTCAGGTTTACAGTGGCACTCAACGAGAAGACGATCGCAGTAACCAAGCCGTGGACATCACTTCTGGAGAATACGTCAGTTACAAAGGCGGAGTCGTGGAATCGCTCTATGCTGCGTCTGATGACATCGTGGCGGAAGCCTTTGCGGGGAGAGGCATGAGCCAGTTGGGAGCAAAGAGTTTGGCGGAGAAAGGCTACAAATATGACCAAATTCTGGCCAACTATTACCCAACGACTAAGGTCGGGAAAATTGCTAAGGATGAGTAATGCGGTGAATGAATTTTGGGATTATGGTCTATTGCGCCGTCAAGAATTACGCTTTTAAGGGATAATCTTCAGGAATTGGATTTAATCAACCTGCACAGGGACGTTTTTTAAGTAATGTTGATGTTTCTTTGGCTAATGCTCACGATCGGTGGACTGCTCGCACTCGGATTTGCATTAGTAGCGATCGGGCTGGATTTCCAATATCGCCGTCGGCTGGGAAATGCCTTAGAAGTCACCGATGGAAAATGGGACATCACGCCCGTCAGCCCCACCCACTGTCAAATCGTTGGGAAAATGGAATTCATTAATCCGACCAAGCGACTTGATGTAATGATTCCTGAGTTGTGGACAGAAGTGAAGCTCCTATCAAAAGCCTCCACCGAAGGCATTACCCAACGCAGCCGAATCATCAACCATTTTGATTACTTCGATGGCCGCGAGGATGATTACTGGGAAAGTGACATCGTGGATTTTGGCAAACGCGAGACGATTGAAATCCGCATTGATCTGGAAGGCGACAAGGTAGATGCGCTTCAAGTGGCTTGGGTCCAAGTGAAATACGTCACCTACGGTCCCGAAGGCAATGTCCCCTGTACTAAGCATGTCATTGTGCCGTTGAGATTTCCGTCTGTTGAAGACTCGAAGCGCTGGCGACCTGCGGAAAATTCAGATATTTTACCAATTAAAACCCACCTGCTCACAAATCTTGATGATCCCGTCGAAGTCGTTAAGCAGTATGTGCTTCCCCATGCCCAACAAGGTGACATTGTGACGATCGGCGAATCTCCCCTCGCCATCATTCAAGGCCGCTTCCGTCACTTCATGGATATCAAACCCGGTTGGTTAGCCAAGCGATTGTGCTACATGTTTCAATCCACATCTAGCTTGGCCACAGCGGGTGGATTGCAGACGCTGATTGATATTGTGGGCGCACCAAGAGTGTTTTTATCCTTTGTCGGCAGCATTCCATTTAAGCTCTTGCCCCGCTCAATGGCCCGTAAACTTAATGTCGATGGCATGTTCTATCGTCTGGCTGGGGAACAAGCCAACTTGGTGGATGATGTGACGGGAACGATTCCGCCCTATGATCAATTTGTGGTGCTGGGTCCACTGAATCCCCAAGCTGTTTGCGATCGAATTAAGAAAGAAACAGGGCTTGAAGCGGCGATCGTAGACGTAAATGATTTGCGGCGCGTTAAGATATTGGCAGCGACGGCTGGTATTCCGGTTAATTTTCTAGAGAAGGCTCTGATTGCAAATCCGGCAGGAAATGCTAATGAGCAAACGCCCGTCGTGTTGATTCGTCCGTCCGTAAGCTAGAAGACCCATTTCGACAAAGCCTTTTTCCGCGTACTTTTCTGGATCCTGTCTCATGATGCGACCTTCTCGTCCCACTTCGACCGTAAATATTCGTACGTTGCAGTATCGGGACTTAGAAGTATTCGATCGTATCAGTCGTTCGGTCATGGAAGAGATTCCCAGTGCAGCCTCAATGGTCCGTGAGCACAGCATTGATGTGAGTCGCTGGTATGGGTTACTGAAATTTTTACGCTGGTTTCCGAATCCGCTGCGCCATTCACTGTCTATTCAAATTGCCGAAGCGGCCTCTAAAGTTTGCGGCGTGATTCAGACTTCGCCCTTCAACAGCGCAGGAACCACTTGGCGGGTCGATCGGCTAGCAGCAGAATCAGTTGTAGTCACAGACGAAAACGCAACCATAGGCGAAGATACGACCACAGGCGAAGGTACGACGACCACAACCACAACCTTAGTGACCGCTATGGACTTGGGTTCATTGCTGTTACGGAATAGCTTTGAAACCATCCTTCAGGCGCGCACTTGGATTTTGGAACTGGACGTGAGTGATGAAACTCGCTTGCCGCTGTATCGACACAATGGATTCCAGCCCGTGGCTCAGATGACCTATTGGTCCATTGCGCCCGAACAGCTTCAGAAAATTGCCGAACGCGAACCCGATCTGCCAAACCTTCTCCCCGTCAGTAATGCCGACGCTCATTTACTCTATCAACTCGATAACATGGCCATGCCGCCGCTGGTCCGTCAAGTTTTCGATCGTCACCCTCAGGATTTCAAAGTTAGCCTATTTGGTTCCGTGGTTCAGTTAGTCAAGCAGTGGATGACTCAAACCGAAGTCGTGAGTGGGTACGTGTTTGAACCCCAACGGAAGGTGGCGATCGCCCATTTTCAAGTCACCCTCAGCCGCGATGGATCCCAATCTCACAGCGTCCAACTTGCCGTGCATCCTGCCTACACTTGGCTCTACCCTGAAGTCATGGCCCAAGTTGCCCGCATTACCTCCGAGTTCCCGAGCCAGTCACTACAAATTTTGTCGGCGGACTATCATCCTGAACGCGAAGCCTACTTAGAGCGGGTCGGTGCCACGCGCATAGCCCACACTCTAATGATGTCCCGATCGGTCTGGCACAAACTCCGAGAAACCCGATCGATGCCTAGCCTCGAAGGCATTCCCTTGGGCGATGTGATTCCTGGATTCCAGCCATCACGCAAACCTGTGCCTGGTCGGATTATGTTGGATCCACAAAGTGCAAAATTCCGCATTCGCCAGCCGCGTAAAAATCAGCTCAGTCCCCGGATAACTCGGGAGACCCGTCCACACAATGATCAACTCTTCCCGCCCCAAGATCCTGACCCTTGCTGTTAAATGAACAGTCCCAAGATTTCAGCGATCGCCCTTGATATTGGTAAAAAACGCATTGGTGTGGCGGGTTGCGATGGCTTAGGTCTGGCTGCGACGGGGTTGGTGACGATCGATCGAAAGTCCATAGACTATGTAATTCAGGAATTAATCGATATTGTTCGCGATCGGCAACCCACCGTATTAGTCGTGGGGTTTCCGTTAAATATGGATGGCACTGTCGGACCTCAAGCCAAACAGACCGTGCGCATGGCTGACATTTTATCGAAGGCCGTGGGCTTGCCCGTTGAGTATGTAGATGAGCGTCTAAGTAGCATTGAAGCTGAGGATTTAATCAAAGCCGAAAACCTGTCGCCATCCCAGAATAAAGGGCTGATCGATCGTAAAGCAGCGGCTCTTATACTAGAACGATGGTTGGCGGGGAACGATCGGGTCGATGGCAAAATTTTATTATTGGAAAATGTATCTAAGACAGTCGTGCCGATTGATCCAAACTAAGGGATACTATTCTGGAGAAGAACGCTGATAGAAACCCATTCGGGGCAGTCGTTGTATCTTTGAAACAGGATAGGAAGATCCCCAAATGGAAGAAGAAATTTTTGATGCCCCAACCGTCACGGTAACTGACGAGACGGGCCTGACACTCGATTGCTACGTGGAGCATAATCTCTCCGTAGATGGAGAAGAATATGTTCTTCTGCTGCCTGTAGACTCCACCATCGAAATCGTGTCTTGGCAAGACGACGGGACCGATGACGAGGAAGCAGTGTTGGTAGAGGATCCAGACCAAATCGATCGGATTCTTCCGACCGCTAAAGCTGTTCTCTCCGAGCAAAACCTCACGATTAAACGCACGGCTGTTGTGTTGACCGTCGAAGGTGATCTCCCAGAATTAGCCGATGAGGAATATTCTGAAGAGAAAGGTGATGATGAGGACGAACAAGAAGAGCTTCAGCTCCTTGCTAGCTTCTATCATGAGGATCAGGAGTATGCGATTTATGCTCATTTAGATCCGTACTTTATCTTGGCGCGCATGGGCGAAGACGGCAAACCCGTTTTGCTTTCTCCCGAAGAACTCGAGCGGCTTGAACCGATGCTGCCGATGATTGAAGATCAGCTCTTCGATGTTTTGGAATAATCGGACTTGCCATACTTGAATTTCGATCGGTTAATTTCGATTGATTAAAACCAGAAATCCTCCAATGTTGGTCTAATTGAATCAATATTTGGAGGATTTCTATTTCCAGGGGTAGAGATTTTGGGGTTAATATCCATAAAATCCGATCGAATCTTAATGGTTAGGCGTAAGATAGACGCGGTTTGTTAGAATCAAACCTGCCTTAAATTAAGAGCTATTTTTCATGAGTATGATGCATAAATTACTATTGTTCACGCTGATAACCGTCGGGCTTGGAAGCTGGCAAGCAACATCATGGTGGGCACGGGAAACCAAACCTGCCGTCCTATCTGGGACCGCCAAGCCCATCATCGTGACAATCGAACCGGGTAGCTCATCCCAGATGATTGCCGATCGGTTGTCTGAATCGCGGGTGCTGCGATCGAAATCGGCTTGGCAAGTGTGGACGCGATTACAAAGCTTTAAAAATCGGTCTGGTGGATTCCAAGCCGGATCCTATGCTGTTTCACCCCAAGAATCACTCCCCGAAATTGCCGATAAAATTTGGACAGGCCAAGTCGTGACGAAAGGATTCACGATTCCAGAAGGTTGGAACATTCGTCAAATGGCCGCTCATTTTGAAGAAAAAAAGTTCTTCACCGCCGAGCAATTTATCAATGCTATCCAACAATTTCCCAATAGCCCTGCCGCAACTCAAACGTCTTGGCTCCCCAAAAATCTCCCCTTAATTGAAGGCTTTCTCTTTCCAGATACCTACGAAATCCCGGCTGGAACCGTTACTCCAGAGCAAGTGATTCAGCAAATGCTCGATCGGTTTAAAACAGTTGCGTTGCCTATTTATCAAGCCAATCAGAATCAAGATCCCTTAAAACTTGACTTATTACAATGGGTCACACTCGCTAGCATCGTCGAAAAAGAAGCCGTTATTCCCAAAGAGCGCCCCATCATCTCCGGCGTTTTTACCAACCGCCTCAAAACTGGGATGTCTTTAGGTTCGGACCCGACGGTGGAGTATGCCTTCGGAATTACCCAAACCCCAGAAAAACCCTTAACCCTGACTCAAGTCCGCACACCGTCCCCTTACAACACCTATATCAATCCTGGTTTACCACCCACCCCCATCGCGTCTCCCGGTTTAGCCAGTCTTCAGGCAACGCTGGCCCCGCAAACGACGGATGCTCTTTACTTCGTGGCGAGGTATGATGGCACTCATGTGTTTAGTCGAAGTTTGGCGGAGCATGAATCAGCTCAGGAACAAATCCGGGATCGGGTGGATAATCAGCCATCCCCGACTCCAAGCGCCAAACCTAAGTCTTAAATTCTACGCCCGTTACGCCACTTACCCGAAAGGTTTCATCTGTTATGTCCTGGCGAAAATCATTACAGCCTGACTTGTTTCTCAATGATACTATTTTGAGCTTAACGCCAGAATTGTTGGAGCGCCATCAGATTCAAGGTTTAGTTCTTGATGTTGATGAGACGTTGGTTCCGATTAAGATGTCTCAGATTAGTGCCGAAATTCTGCCTTGGGTCGAGTCTGCCCGAACGGTTACGCCGCAGATTTGGTTGGTGAGCAATAATATTAGCGAAAGCCGAATTAATCGTATTGCCGAAGCGCTTGATGTTCCCTACATTATTGGTGCAGCCAAACCTTCTCGTCGTAAACTTCGTCGTGCTGTGGAGGCAATGAATCTTCCGATGGAACGTGTTGCTATGGTCGGCGATCGTCTTTTTACAGATGTGTTGGCTGGCAATCGGTTGGGCATGTTTACGGTACTAGTGAAACCCATGGCGGATCCAGCAGAGAGCGCTCGAAAATACTTGATTCATTCCCTTGAATTTCGCCTTTCCCGTGCGCTAGGAGCCACGATGCAGATTCCCGATTAGGATAGTAAATTTTGAATAGTGAATTTTGAAGCTGAGTTAGCGACCTCGAAATGAAGTTCCGGCTCCGTCCCGTTCAATGTCATAAATCACTTTTTCCGTATACCAACTGTTCGATTTTCCAGGATGTTTTAGTATTGCGCTTTCGAGAAGACGTTTGGCTAGGGCACGATCGCCTTTGACGGCTTGTAAAAGGCGGCCATTAATTTTGCCCCTGAAAGAACGATGAGACGAAGATTTTTGGGGTCGATCGCGCCATAATCCATACAAAAGAAATCCGGCAGCAATAATGAGAGCAAGGGCAATTAATTGATTCATAGGGGTTAAGTATGCCGCCGATCGTAAATGCAAATTCATTGTTTATTCTATAGTTTCTCCCACATTTTGGCGATCGGATATTGACGCAACACCGATCGTTAGACTAATTGTAAAAAGCATCTCTCACAAACACATCTCTCATAGTTGTTTCATCTTCGGTAATCTCAACAGATCCTCGTCTAAGCTTGAGTTTAAATCTGTTAAGAACAAGCCAAATGCTGACTGCTTTCACTGCTGGACTGACATTGATTACTATTTCTGAATTGGGGGATAAAACATTCTTTATCGCCCTCTGTTTGGCAGCGAGGTATCCGAGGCGCTGGGTGTTTATCGGGTCTACGTTGGCACTGGCCGCGATGACCATTCTCTCTGTTGGTCTTGGACAAATTGTCGCTTTGTTCCCTAAAGGAATTGCTCACTATAGCTCCATCCTTCTTTTCATTGTATTTGGATTAAAGCTAATTTATGATGCCTATCAAATGAACGGCGGTAGTCTAGCTAATATTGAACAAGAGGCTTGCGATACTATTTTAGATTCAAATATTGATAAAATGCGCGGGGCAATGGCGATTATTTCTAAAGCTTTTATGCTCACCTTTATTGCCGAATGGGGCGATCGGACTCAGTTTGCGACCATTAGTTTGGCTGCCGCTCAAAACCCGGTTGGAGTTGTTCTCGGCGGCATACTCGGTCATGCCATTTGTTCTGCGATCGCTGTATTTTCGGGGAAAGCGATCGCAGCTCATTTGTCGGAAAAAGTAATTACATTTGTGGGCGGTATTTTATTCTTGATCTTTGCAGGAGTTACTTTCTGGGAAGGATTGCCAACTCACTAGATATCCATGAAAGATCTGATGTTCGCTAAACTGAGTATCTTGGAGTCTATAACTTGGAACGATTGAAACGTATCAGAGACGATCGTCAATAGTTAGCCCGTCCTACTGCGCTTGATGAGGTAAAATAGTAAACTGTCCTTAATCTTCAAAGCATTGACCATGGCACGTCGTTATCACATCACTACTTTCGGCTGCCAGATGAACAAAGCTGACTCCGAGCGCATGGCTGGGATTCTGGAAACCATGGGCTTTGAATATGAGGACAATGCCGAAGTTGCAGACTTGATTCTCTACAATACCTGCACCATTCGTGACCAGGCTGAGCAAAAGGTCTATTCTTACCTCGGAAAGCAAGCCATTCGTAAAAAGACCAATCCAAATCTGACGCTCATTGTTGCCGGATGCGTTGCTCAACAAGAAGGAGAAGCATTGCTGCGTCGTGTGCCTGAACTCGATCTTGTCATGGGACCGCAATATGCAAACCAATTAGAAGATTTACTCACACAAGTTTTCAATGGATCGCAAGTCGTCGCCACCGATCCCATTCATATTATGGAAGACATTACTAAACCGCGTCGTGATAGTGCAGTCACGGCTTGGGTGAATGTGATTTATGGTTGTAATGAGCGTTGTACTTATTGTGTGGTTCCGGGAGTGCGCGGCATTGAGCAATCTAGAACTCCCGATGCTATCAAAGCCGAAATGGAAAATTTGGCTCTGCAAGGCTATAAAGAAATCACGCTTTTGGGACAAAATATTGATGCTTATGGTCGTGATCTGTTGGGCAGCAAACCCGATGGGCAGCACCTTCATACGCTGACAGATTTGCTGTATCACGTTCATGATATTGAAGGTATCGATCGGATTCGATTTGCCACCAGTCATCCGCGTTATTTCACTGAGCGTTTGATTAAAGCTTGTGCTGAATTGCCGAAAATTTGCGAGCATTTTCATATTCCATTTCAATCCGGCGATAATGACATTTTAAAAGCCATGTCACGCGGCTATACTCATGAGAAATATCGCAGGATTATCGACACGGTTCGGGCTTATATGCCTGATGCCTCTGTTAGCGGTGATGCGATCGTGGGCTTCCCCGGTGAAACGGAAGAACAATTCCAAAGCACGCTGAATTTGATGCAAGACATTGGATTTGATATGGTGAATACTGCCGCCTATTCTCCGAGGCCCGGAACGCCTGCGGCCCTTTGGGAGAATCAAATTAGTGAAGAGGTTAAAATCGATCGGCTTCAGCGAATAAATCATTTAGTTTCTCAATCGGCCCAAACCAGAAGCGATCGATATGCTGGACGAATTGAAGAAGTTCTCGTCGAAGATCAAAATTATAAAGACAAAACTCAAGTGGTTGGCCGTACCCGCGCAAATCGACTCACATTTCTCAAAGGCACAATTGAAGAGTTGAAAGGTAAGACAGTCCCGGTAAAAATTACGGCAGTTCGCCCATTTAGTTTAACAGGCGAACAAGTTGTACCTGTCATTGCTTGATGCTGTAGATTGTTTGATTTCTATTTATTCCATGAGTTCTAATTCAGAATGTTCGGCTGATATTACGATCTCTTTTTGATCGATCGTTTTATCGTCGTTTATTTCAGAATTTCCCTGAAAATCCATACCGGGTAGATACCATTTATCTAGTATATCTTTAACCAAAATCTCGTGTAACCATACTTGGCCAACAACCGTCAGTGGCAAGGCTAAGAGCAATCCTAAAAAGCCAAAGAACGTCGCAAAAAACACCTGAGACATCAACGTAACCGCAGGCATTAGTGATACCTGTTGCGCCATCACATAGGGCGTTAGAAGATTAGTTTCTAATTGTTGAACTAAAAAATACAATATTAATACCGCACCTGATTTCCATGGAGCATCAAGCAAAGCTATTGTCATGGGCGGCACCACACTCAGCGCGGGACCAATGTTTGGAATAAACGTCAGCAGTCCAGCAAAAATACCATTTGCCAACGGTAACTTTACTCCCAATATCCACAGCCCAACACCACTAAATCCCCCAATCACCAACATATTGAACAAAATCCCCACAAGCCATCCCCTCAGCGATTCTCCGCACCGATCGAGAATCACTTCAATTCGATGGCGATAGAATGACGGAAATAATCGCACCAATGCTCGCCGATATTGATCTGGTTCGACCAAAAACATAATCGACAGAATCACAACTAGGAGTAAATTTAAGACTCCGCCCAACGTGCCAGAAGCCAAAGCTACCGACCCGCCCAGCAATTGATTAAACAACGGTTGTAATTGCTTCACCACAGCATCTGGATCGGGAATTGCCGAAGACACAAGTGGTGGTAATGAGACTTTAAACTGATCAAAACTTTGATTCAATCGATCGAATCCCTCAGGAAACAGCGTCATCATTTGCTGAAACTGATCCGCAAATGGTGGCACAATCAACCACAACGACAGCCCAAGCAAGCCTAGTACCAACGCGATCGCACTCAACAACGATCGACCGCGTTTTAGTCCTATACGTTGTTGAATCAGCTTGGCAATAGTATCTAGCGCCGAGGCTAATACAATGGCAGCAAAAACAAGCATTAAGGCACTACGAATCTGCCACAAAATTACCAATGCGACCGCCAACGCCACCATTCCGACCCATTGTCCAATTTTCATATTACACTCAAACTTCTAGCTAGTAGGACTTGTGGTTAATCGTAGCTGCAAAGCTGACGGGTAAAAGATTTTTGACTTAATTTCGACTTGATAGGTTTTATAATTAAATTCAGCAGCAAACGAGGTGTCTAAGTCCTATGCTACAAAGTTCTGCCCCCGCGCAATTTGCGGAAATAACCTATCCCACCAGTGATGGAAAACCGATGGCCGAGAATACGTTGCAGTTTGAATGGATTGTCCTGATTAAGGAAAACTGTGAACGTTTATTTGCCGATCGACCCGATGTTTTTGTGGCGGGAGATTTGCTGTGGTATCCCGTCGAAGGACGTAATACGCTTTGTCTCGCACCCGATACGATGGTGTCATTCGGGCGACCCAAGGGTTATCGCGGTTCATATCAACAATGGAATGAAGCCGATATTGCGCCTCAAGTGGTGTTTGAAATTCTGTCGCCGGGAAATCGACTGAAGGAAATGGCGAAGAAGTTTGAGTTTTATCAAACCTATGGTGTGGAGGAATATTATCTTTACGATCCCGATCGCAATGATTTGACAGGCTGGCTGGTGGGACAAGATGGATACTTCAGAGCGATCGAAGGGATAGATCAATGGACCAGTCCTCGTCTTGGGGTGCAGTTTTGTTTTGATGAAGGGCCGCTGACACTCTATGGTCCTGATCAGAAGAAATTCTTGTCATTTACCAAAATCTCTCAGCAGGCTGACCAAGAAACTCAGCGGGCTGACCAAGAAACTCAACGCGCCAATCAAGAAACTCAGCGGGCCGATCGTGAGGCCCAACGCGTCGAGCAGTTGATGGCGCAGTTACGATCCCTTGGTGTAGACCCGGATATTTCTTAATATTTATTAGGTGGATAGCTGACATCCACGTTTTGTTACATCCACCTAGCTCTACAATGGAAGTCCTTATCATTCATCTCCCTGACCGATGCAGCCAACAGATCCGAGCAAGTTCACCGAAAAAGCATGGGAGGCTATTGTCCAGTCTCAGGATATTGTCCGACGATATAAGCACCAAAACCTTGAAGCCGAACATTTACTAATTGCGCTTTTAGAGCAACCTGATGGACTTGCGACTCGGATGTTGGCTAAGGTGAACGTCGATGTGACGCGTTTTTTCCAGCAACTGGATGACTTTACAAATCGACAGCCGAAGCTCGGCACCGTCGATCAGCTTTATGTTGGCTATAGTTTAGAGAAGCTGCTCGATCGGGCCGAAATTACTCGCAAGTCTTTACAGAATGATTTAATTTCTGAAGCGCATATTTTAATTGGCTTTTCGACGGATCCCCGCATCGGAATGCGAATGTTTCGAGCATCAAACCTAGACGTGAAGCAGCTTGAAGGTGCGGTCAATGAAGTCATAAAGGAAGCCGCTGCTGCCGTGAAAGAAGTTGCCGCCACTGTACCGGGATTACCCTCGGGAAATGTAAGCAGTAGTTCGGCTCAGTCTCCATTGGAGCGCTTTGGCCGAGATCTAACAGAAATGGCGAGGCTGGGGAAGATTGATCCGGTGATCGGTCGAGATGAGGAAATTCGTCGGGTGATTCAGGTTCTGTCGCGGCGCAGTAAAAATAATCCGGAGTTGATTGGGGAACCGGGAGTGGGCAAAACGGCGATCGCAGAAGGCTTAGCATCCCGAATTGCAGATGGTCAGGTGCCGGATTCATTAAAGGATCAGCAATTGATTTCATTGGATATGGGATCGTTGATTGCGGGGGCAAAGTATCGCGGTGAATTTGAAGAACGTTTGCGATCGTGTTTGAAAGCGGTGATGGATTCTGAAGGACAAATTATATTGTTCATTGATGAATTGCATACCGTTATGGGCGCAGGGGGCAGTCAGGGCGCGATGGATGCAAGTAATTTGCTTAAACCGATGTTGGCGCGGGGTGAATTGCGGTGCATTGGCGCGACGACTATTGATGAATATCGGACTCATATTGAAAAAGATCCAGCCTTCGATCGGCGTTTTCAGCAAGTCTTAGTTGAGCAGCCTAGCATAGACGATACGATTTCAATTTTGCGTGGTTTGAAAGAACGGTATGAAGCGCATCATGGCGTAAAGATTTCTGATTCGGCATTGGTGGCGGCTGCAACATTGTCGTCGCGTTATATTGCCGATCGTTTTTTGCCCGATAAGGCGATCGATTTGGTGGATGAAGCAGCGGCAAAACTGAAGATGGAAGTCACCTCTAAGCCCGCTGATTTGGAGATGATGGAGCGACGGCTGACGAAATTGCAAATGGAAAAGCGATCGCTTTCTGACGAAGGTAAAAACACGAGCGATTCATCTAGAATTCGTATTGAAAAAATCGAGAATGAAATCGAAGATCTTGAATTGAAGAAAACAGATTTAACGACACGTTGGGAAACTGAAAAAGCCTTACTTGATGAACGCAATGATGATTTGAAAAAAGAGGAACAACTTCGTACCCGAATCAAACAAGCCGAACGGGAATTTGATTACAACAATATGTATCGCTTGCAGTATGAATTGCAACAACTTGAAGCGGAACATGCCAAAAAAGAATCAGATATTACGGCGATGCAGTCTTCAAAATCGACCCTTGCTCGTGAACAGGTAAATGAATCCGACATTGCTGAAATCGTGGCTATGTGGACTGGAATTCCAGTCAGTCGTTTGGTTGAATCTGAACGCCAAAAGCTATTAAATTTGGAATCCCATTTACAGCAAAAAGTCATTGGCCAAGAAGATGCGATCGAAGCTGTGGCATCGGCCATTCGTCGGGCACGATCGGGAATGAAAGATGCTAACCGTCCGATCGGATCATTCTTATTCTTGGGTCCGACGGGTGTAGGGAAAACGGAGCTAGCACGGGCTTTGGCGGAAGTTCTGTTTGATACGCAAGACGCGATGATTCGGCTGGATATGTCGGAATATATGGAAAAAAATTCAGTGATGCGAGTGATCGGATCGCCTCCCGGATATGTGGATTCGGAGAAGGGCGGACAATTGACGGAAGCGGTGCGTCGTAAACCCTATTCGGTTATTTTGCTAGATGAGATGGAGAAAGCACATCCTGATGTATTCAATATCTTTTTGCAAATGCTCGATGATGGCCGAATTACGGATGGACAGGGCCGTACGGTGGCGTTTGGCAATACTGTAATTATTATGACGAGTAATGTGGGAAGCGGGGATATTCTGGAATTGTCATCGGACGATCGGAATCATCCCGAATTAGAAGCGCGTGTTTTGGGTGCATTGCGTAAACAATTCCGCCCCGAATTTCTCAATCGAATTGATGAAACAATTATATTCCATCCATTAGGCCGTGCGGAACTTGGGAGTATTGTTGGGTTGCAAATTCATAGAATTGAGGCATTGTTGGCGGATCAGAAAATTGCGCTGAAAATTACGACAGCAGCGAGATTGTATCTTGCAGAAGAAGGTTATGACCCGGCCTATGGTGCTCGTCCATTACGTCGTGCGATTCAACGTAAGCTCCAGAATCCGATCGCAACTAAACTATTGGATCAAACGTTTTCAGCGGGAGATACGATTTTAATTGATTGTGTGAATGATGTTTTGACCTTCGATCGGAAGTGATCGAGTGATGCCGCGCCGGTTCACTTCCCCCCAAGTCTTCAACCTCTTCAATCAAATGTACAACATCAATTTCATTCCAGCGTTCTTCTCGCAAAAGATTGTTTGTTTGATCAATCTATGAATTGATATCTGTTGAGTAGGTATTAACTATAGTTGTAAAACTGAACTGGATTAATTTTGTTTTAGCCAACCTTCTAGATCAGCGATTTCCTTCGGGAGGCTACGCCAACGTCCCAAAATCGGTTAGTGTCATAAATTATTCGCGGTGGCTCAGAAGATAAAAATCGAGTCTCTCTGTGCAAGGGTTTCAAAAATCTCAACTCCAGAGCGCGAAAGATTCAAGACACTAACGAAAATTCCGGTAGGGGCTGCATTTTTTCCAGATGGGAATCAAGTGGTGGGCCGAGGGTATGATTCGCGATTGCAAATGTGGAATAGATTCCCAGAGACGATCGATCGCTATCCTATGGCATACGGGACTTGTGGTAAAAATGATTGTGTTATGGATTCAATTCAGCGTATTTTGAATTCATCACGAAATCAAACTATTGTGAAACCTATTATTGCAGGCATATGGCAACAATCTTATGCCAATCGTCCAGCCCTTGATGTTCAAATGCGCGAAATACGTAAACGCTTTCCTTACATCACCGAGCTAAGTCACTTTTCTTATTCATGGCAAGAACCCGCCTCCGATCGCGATCGTAAGGCTTGCCGAGTTCCTTAAGTTGGTGAATGTTGAGTGAAATAGTGAACGTTTCTGGTGTTTCGACTCCAAATTGGCAAGAGAATATTCTCGATGACCTATGGTCGGTCGTAGACCATCGACCGTTCCAATAGGCGATAAGAATTCTTCGAGATATTGTTTTGCGAGTTGGTCGAAGGGGCTTTGAGTCATGGAGAACGATGACCTCTGGTTGATCAAAGACCATCGATTTTAATGCCCTATGATAGCGAATGAGGGGCGATCGCCACATGACGACCTACCCAATACGACCTACCCAATACGAGCGACATTGTTACGAGCGACATTGTTGGAATTGCCATTGGAATGACTATTGGAATGACTATTGGAATGGCCGTTGCTCATTGCACCATCAATGACGAGGGACTTTTGAAGTTGACTGACGGCCTTTAAAGCTTGTTGGTGGCTGCTCCTGTGGCCTTGGGCTTGGAAGAGTTTAGCCGATTCTTTTAGATCACGAATGGCACCAATCCGATCGCCCAACTTCGTCCGAGCTATACCCCGATAGAAATAGGCCGACGCGTCTTGTTCATTCAGAATAATCACATGGCTAAAATCCTCCACTGCACCCATTTTGTTTCCCATTTGCGATCGGGCCAAACCCCGTTGAAAATACGCTTGATTACAATTTGCATCAATATGAACCGCATCGCTATAATCCTCCATCGCCCCTATAGGATTACCCAACTCCGCCCGGATTATGCCCCGGTTACAATAAGCCATACTGTTGCAAGGATTGCCCAAAATGGCACGGTTCAAATCTGCAACAGCCTCGTCTTTTTTGCCGAGTTCATAGTAAACTAATCCGCGATTGTTATAGGCAATATCGTGATCAGCATTAATAGCAATCACTTGGATATAGTCAGCGATCGCACCTTGTTGATCGCCCAATTCATATCGGGTTAAGGCTCGGTTGAAATACGCATCTGCATCAGTTTTAGATAGAACTGGATTTTCAAAGCGATCGTTCAGACTTTGTATTACATCGAGATCTGTTGTTTTC